>CALDHF010000413.1 GCA_937941595.1 uncultured Acaryochloris sp.
CATAGTGTTTCCAGGCCCCGGATGTATTGTACAAACCGCCACAGGCAAGTACCAACAGCATCATGCCTGAGAATACCCAAAATAAACTGGGAAGCCCTAGCCAAAACCACCAAATCAAGCGCTCTGGGATAGGATCGTAAAATTGATTGAACCGAGCAGCAATTTCCCAGGCAATTCCCAAAGCTGAAAAATCGCTAATTAGAAGCACAGCAATTCTCGGCCACCGCCCTACTAAACCTTTGGAGAATTTCAGTTTTTGAGGAGCTCGAATATCTCCAGTGGCGGGTTCTAATAAGTGAGGTAATTTGACCACAACACTTGAATGGGACAACGGCACAACATCTAGAACTCAACCTAGCAGCTAAAAGCTGTCCATTCACAATATGTCTGGTAATACTTCAAAATATTGCTGCAGTAGGTCTCCTGTGGTGATCTTTCCCTTCTGTTTAGGATGATCCAACACGATATAAAGATGAAGCGTTGCAGCAGGGGTTGCGATGTCGATCAAAACCTATGGCCAGAAAAGTTGCCGAACAAATAGATATTTTGTAGTATATGTATTACAGTGATTGCTGTCATGAGTATGTTTTATCTCTCTTAGCAATGCTGCTACTAGTTCTTCAGATCTTACGAGTGAGGTAAATCATGTCCTACCAACAGCTAAATTTGTCAGCACCTAAGTCAATTTTGTCTTGGGCCAATCATGATTTGGGACCTGCCGAAACTCAAATGGCTAAGAATGTAGCTTCATTGCCGTTTGTCTATAAGCACGTAGCCTTGATGCCAGATGTTCATCTGGGCAAAGGGGCTTTGGTGGGATCTGTGGTGGCAACGAAAGATGCCATCATTCCAGCAGCCGTGGGCGTGGATATTGGCTGCGGTATGGGGGCTGTCCAAACTTCGTTTTCTGCTGACCAGTTGAATAGTAAAGTGCTCAAGCAAATTCGTTTGGACATTGAGGCAGCCATTCCCGTTGGCTTTAACCAAAATAAAGAGGCAGATAAGTCTGTCTATAATTGGCAGCGCTGGCAAGACTTTAAGCATCTCCATCCTGGTGTGCAGCATTTGGAAAAGAAAGCGCTGCGCCAAATGGGATCCTTGGGGGGAGGGAACCATTTCATTGAGGTCTGTGTAGATACTCAGGATCAAGTTTGGTTGATGTTACATTCAGGCTCGCGCAATATTGGCAATATGCTAGCCCAAAATCACATCAGAACAGCCAAGGAGCTGGCAAAGCTAGCTGATATGAAATTACCAGATTTGGACTTGGCTTATTTTGTGGCAGAAACACCTGAATTCGCAGCCTATTGGCGCGATTTGCAGTGGGCTCAAGACTATGCCCGCTATAATCGCGATGTGATGATGGCTCGCTTTAAGCAAATTGTGGAAAAGTATCTGGCGGGGGGCAAACCCACTAAGCCCCGACTATCCGTCAACTGTCATCACAACTATGCGGAGCAGGAAGTTCACTATGGTGAACAGGTTTATGTCACCCGCAAAGGGGCAGTCCGAGCTAGAGAAAAAGATTATGGGATCATCCCTGGTTCTATGGGGGCTAAGTCTTACATTGTTAGAGGGAAAGGCAATGTCGAGAGCTATTGCTCTTGTAGTCACGGTGCTGGACGAACCATGTCTCGGACAAAAGCCAAAAAGCACTTCACTCTAGATGATTTGATTGAGCAGACCCAAGGGGTGGAATGTCGCAAAGATAAAGGTATTTTGGATGAAATTCCAGGTGCCTATAAGCCCATTGAAGCTGTGATGGCTAGCCAATCAGACTTGGTAGAGGTGGTGGCAACCCTCAAGCAAGTTGTCTGTGTCAAAGGGTAGTGGGGTATTTAGTCTCTCATTTAGTTTCTATTCGCTGGGTGCCCCACCCACTGCCTTAGCCCGCTATGATGGTGGCTATTATGGCCATTGTCTCTTCAAAGCACTCTCCTCAACCAGATGGATCAAAAAGACGATCTCAGGCGAAGTCTAAGCCTGTAGATCGATCTCAGTCACAGCAAAAACAGCCTGATACATTGCTGCAACCAGAAGCAGTGAATGAAGAGTTTGTAGGCAAGCAAGATGACAAGCTTAGACCCCAACGCTTCGATGAATATATTGGTCAGCGAGAACTCAAAGAAGTTCTGGATATTGCCATTCAGGCTACCAAGTCTCGGCAAGAGGCCCTGGACCATTTGCTGTTATATGGGCCACCCGGATTAGGGAAAACGACAATCTCTTTGATTATGGCGACTGAGTTAGGGGTGAACTGTAAAGTCACGAGTGCCCCGGCTCTAGAAAGACCCCGAGATATTGTGGGTTTATTGATGAATTTGCAGCCCAACGATATTTTGTTTATCGATGAAATTCATCGACTCTCGCGGATGACGGAGGAGCTACTCTATCCGGCGATGGAAGACTTTCGGTTAGATATCACCATCGGTAAAGGTCAGTCTGCTCGAATTCGAAGTTTGCCCTTAAAGCCTTTCACCTTGGTGGGAGCAACAACCCGTGTAGGCGCGCTCACCTCCCCCCTTAGAGATCGGTTTGGCTTTGTTCAACGGTTACGCTTTTATGAACCGGATGAGCTAGGGCAAATTGTGTTGCGGACGGCTGATATTCTCAAGGCCAAAATCACCAACGATGCGGCTGAGGAAGTCGCTCGTCGAGCCAGAGGAACGCCTCGCATTGCCAACCGTCTCTTAAAACGCGTGCGGGATTATGCCGAGGTCAAGAGCACGGGAGAAATTACCCAAACCATTGCACAAGAAGCTTTAGAGCTGTTTAATGTTGATCCGTGCGGCTTAGATTGGACAGATCGCCGCTTACTGACGGTGATGATTGAACATTACAATGGCGGTCCTGTGGGCGTGGATACTCTAGCCGCTGCGACCGGTGAAGACTCCCAGACCATTGAAGAGGTTTATGAGCCGTATCTGATGCAGATCGGCTATCTAAATCGTACTCCCAGGGGTCGTGTTGCTACCCCTGCAGCGTGGACTCACTTAGGATATCAACCTCCAGATGAACAAATGCGATTACTGTCTTAAGTCTCTGGTTTAACATCCAAACATACCAAGCGACAGTCTCTTAATTAATACATCGATCACGCTGAGAAGACTGACGGTGCTATTAATTAAGAGATATCTGAGTGGACAAGTGTTGATGTCAGTGATCTAACCCGCAAACTGAAGTGATTGTTCTCATCTTGTGTGGTGAGGGGAACTTCTATGATGCCAATGTGCCTGGATAACGTTTTTTATGTTTGCCTTAATAAATACAAGTTTAGGGTGAGCAATTTTGCTCTGATGCCTGGATTTGGCTATCAATGCTAGGAATATTCTGCATGCATTGGTTAATAGGATTTGGCTTATCTTCACTTTCCTCTTATGACTATTGAGCAAGTTACAGGACAAAAATGCATGCAGTATGGTTTTGCTAAAGTGCTGCCCCAACAAACAAACTCTATAACCATCTACCTTTGGCAAATCGCTGTCGATCTGAATTCTAGACATCCTAGTTTAGATGAGGATCTGCAAAGGGCGAAGCAATCAACTAATGCAACTTTGAGCTTGTTGTTAAGACATTGCTGAATACCACAGGTTCTACATCAAGGATTGGCACATGCGTCGCTTAACACTTTCTCTGCTGGTGGGTTTAGCCTTGTCTGCGTTACCTACTCAGGCTATTGCCCAAATAAAATTGCAAATTACTGGCCCTAACTTCCCTCCACCCACAGAAGCAGAATGTGCGCAAGACTGGATAGGAATGAAGCAAGAGCTGGAAATAGCATTAGCAAAAACCCCCACAAATAATGAAATTTCGGGTCAATATTTCTTCATAGGGCAGGCCTTAGAAGCTTGCCAAAAATTTGATGAAGCGATTGCTGCTTATGAACGGGTGCAGAAGTTGCAGCGCCGACCTGGGTATCAGTTCGATATTGCTAGAGTTCGGATTAGACAAAAAAAACTAACCCAAGCCCTGACTATTTACCGTCAATATCATCAATCAGTATCAGAGACGCGCTCTGCGGAGGAAATTGATGGGCTTGCCTACAATGATTTAGGTGAAAATTTGGTTGTGGTGGGTGATTTGGAGCGTGCGATCGCAACCTTCAATTACGCTACTCGAATCACTCCCAAGAATGCTGCGATTTGGAACAACCTGGGTCAAACCCAAGTGAAAGCCCAAAAGCTTGATCTGGCCTTGAAGTCCTTTCGCCAAGCTGTCCAGTTGAAAGAGTCAACGAAGTTGACTACTGGGCAACTCGATGCACGGGCCAATTTGCAGGTGGGGCATTTCTTAACCACTATCAGAAAGGTGAAGCAAGGATTACCTTTTCTGAAGAATGCTATTGCCCTTGATCCGCAATACTCAGATGCCTATTTAGTTTTAGGACAAAGCTATGCACAGCAGCGGCGTTGGGATGACGCTATTGCTAACTACACTCAACGGATTAAACTCTCTCCCACAAGTGCTTATACCCATACTCTGATTGGTGATGCACTGATACGGAAGGGAGATTTTGATGGGGCCTTTTCCCGATATCGACAATATTTAGGTGCAAGCTCTGCTTCAAAAATCGACGCTGAGCTAGATGCAGATGCTTATAAGTGGTTAGCGCAAGTCCTCAAAAAACTCAATCGCTTAGAACCTGCGGTTGAGGCGTATCAAAAGCTTGCAGCGTTACAACCCGAAAACGCTCGGGTTTTGAATGAACTGGGGGTGGTGCTCACCAAATTAGAGCGTTGGGATGAGGCCATTGCTGTTCTTAATCGGGCTCAAGATCTTTACAACGCGAATCCAAGTATCTTCGGGGCAGAAGCTCTCTCAATCAATCTTGGCGGGGCTTTAGCAGGTAGTGGTCAAGTAGAAGAGGCTTTGAAAGTTCTCCGCCAATCTGCACAAGACTCGACAGATAGTCCCTTTAAGGTGATCGCCCTCAGTAAAGTTCTGCTTCAAACGGGTCAAAAGCAAGAAGCTCGCCAGACTCTGCAAACTGCGTTGAAACAGGATAGTTTTCCACTGGCGTTGATTGGCATCAACACAACCTCAGAAGCCAAGTTGGAATCTTTGCTGGGACAGCTTTATTTTGACCTTAAACAATATGACATGGCGTTAAAGCATTATCAGCAGGCTGTTCAGCTCGATCCAGAGTTTTCGGTAGGCTATTTCGCTTTGGGGAATATTCTGCGTCGGCAAGGTAAGCCGGATCAGGCGATTCCAGCCTATGAGAAAGCACTGAAACTGCAGCCCCGTAACTTGTTTTTTACTCACCAATATTTTAGCGGGCGTGGGCTGGCTTTGCTGGCACAAGGAAAAGTAAATGCGGCGATTGCAGATTTGGAACGGGCTACTCAGCTCAATGCCCAAAATGTTGAGGCTCTGCACGGGCTAGGGAAAGCCTTACTCCAGCAAAATAAAACGTCGGCAGCGATTCAAAAGTTGGAAATAGCATTTGATTTAAACCCTCATCATCCTCAACTGGCTGAGGATTTGCAAATGGCTAAGGGGCAGACTTCGACTAGCTCTGAATCGACTCAATAGGACTAAGAATTGATTGGGGTTATTGGCTTATCTACAGCTGTTGGATAGGAGCATTAGGTAACCGACTCCACTCTTGCCAAGAGCCATCATAGTTACGGACTTGAGGATAGCCCAGTAAATATTTCAACACAAATCAAGTGTAGGCAGAGCGCCCTCCAATTGCGCAATAGGGACTTATCTCTTTGTCTGTTGTCAGACTATGCTGTTGAAAAAGATTCAGCAAGTCGTCCACCGATTTAAACGTGCCATCTGCATTTAATGTCATGCCATGTTCGAGATGAACTGCTCCAGGAATATGCCCTCCAATTTCATCCTTTTGAGGTGGCTCCAATAGAAATAATTCACCGGAATATTCAGCTTGTGTGCGCCCATCAAGAAGGACTTGATCAGGCCTCTCTAGCGAAGCGAGTACTTCTCCAGACAATATGCGTAAGCTGGTATCAGGCGCTTGCAATTGATACTCAGCGGTGGGGAAAGTGGATAGTTTTGGTGCAATGGGTCCCTCATGTGCGACCCATTGCTAATATTACCCATTGAGCACTAACACTGATTTGATGGCCGAAGAGCTGGAATAACCAGAATATAAGGGCTCCAGTGCCTGGATAACTACCATAGGCGACAACCGTTGTGTTGGCCGTTATTCCTGATTTTGCTGGTAATGCACTAAATACCACCGGATCTAGATTGAGAGAGAAGTTTGGAGTCATTAGCTCAGTGACAAAATTTCAGAAGACAGCACCTGGAATATGGGCGTTGCTGTAGGTGTCTGGACTTATGTCGACCTCAAGAATCCGCAAATTGGGTTCGTTGAGGTGCGTCATCAGCCATTGTGGATCAATTAAAACTTCAGGGTGGGCGTAATGGGACATAGGTTTCACTCTTCTGGCAAGGACTACCGCTAAGATCAGGAAAGTAAGCTACCAATCCCCAGTCCTCGACCGGGTATTTTTTGAGGCAGTGTGATGATCGCTATCCAGGATTTGTTTGCCGCTATCCATCAGGCCCAAACGGAACGAGCATTGCGGCAGCAGGTGATTCCGCTGTTGGGCCAATATTTTGTTACTACCCGTCAGGGCCTCTTCTTTTTCGATCAGCTGCCCTTTGCTGAATCGAATCTGCAAAAAGTGATGGACCGGGCCCTTTCCATTGACCATAATCCTGTGGTTCGATATATCGTTGAGCGCCATGCCCCGGTCCACGAAGCTTTGGTCACCTCACCTAGAGTTTGGCAGATGATCTGTCCTCGGCCTGACCATTGGCATGTCATGGCAGGTCCGTTGGTAAATCAAGGACAGCTTGTTGGTGCTGTTGGTTTTACGCGTGAGCAAACTCAACTTGGATTTAATGCTCAAGATCTGGCTGATTTGAGTGCGATGTGTTTGCATCTATCGACTTGGGTCGCCACAGTGAGAATTCAGGGAAAGACGGGCAAACGAGATTGCCTCACTGCCCGCGAATTAGAGATTGCAGAACTTGTGGCATTGGGCTTGACCAATGCTGCGATTGGGCGTGAACTTTGGATAACTGAAAATTCTGTTAAACAGGCCTTGAAGCGTATGTTTCGGAAGTTAGAGGTTTCTTCCCGCGCAGAGCTTGTAGCCCAGATTTTTACCTTTGGCAACTCTGAAGTGGAGCAACGTTATAAATTCAGCCATTGATCACAAGTCAGAATCGTTTTCAAGTCTATCGCTAACCCAGTTCATTAGAGAAACAAGGAGATTTTGATCGCTAATAGCTACCCGGCTACTGTCTTGGACTTCAAAAATTTATTCTTCCCCTAAAGTGAGGGAAGAGCGTTTCTTGCTGGATCGATTTCGTGCTTCACAAACACGGGGGCTACCCTCCGAAAAACTGATGCAGCAAAATCGTGACCAGATTATTAGAAAGCACCTTGCTTCCAAGAAGAAGAATCCCCAGTCCCATTAACTCAATAGCCTTTAGCTCTCGATGTTGCACATTAGAAGCTAATGGAACATGGCAATGAAGAGGAATAGCAGTTGTAGAAAATGGTGTAAACATTTCTCCTCCTAAATCAATCGATAGGCTGTAAAACAGAGGTATGAAAGGATGAATTATATTTCTTGTCCTGCATTATGGAACTTAATGGTCTCTCAGGTTTGGCAGTTCATGAATTACGGTTTTCAATACTGGAAAACTACTCATAGTGGTCAGCTTATGAGAGTCATGCATCGGGGAACTTCATTTATTTGCGAATTATATGAAGTCATAACGACTACGTTTAAATTGTAATTGCAATGAGTATGAATATGCAAGTCTGTTTCCCTTTTTTAACTGCTTGATGTGATCTACCCCAAGACGATGGGACTCAAGACCTTGGGTTCCCCACCTTTGTTTAGACATGAGCTCTTACTTTAGTCCCTCCACTCCCGCCATTGAGGACTGTGATAGACAAAGCAGTGAGAGGAATCAACACAGTTGCTTGAGAGCTGCCAGCACAGGAGTACAAAGAATTCGTTTATCCTGAATGATGGGTCGAGTCATTGTTTTGAGACTGGCTAAAGACAAATCAATTCAGAAATCGGATCATGAAAAGAAGAGCCTTATTAAAGGTAGGAACAGTACTAATGGGAACAACAGGATTGTCGAGTTTTTTGCCGAAATGGTTTTCTGGCAAGGCAATGGCCGCCGAAGTATTTGAAGTCACTAAAACTGAAGATGAGTGGCGTCAAGTTCTCACCCCTGAGCAATTCCACGTGCTGAGAGAAAAAGGAACAGAACGTCCTCGCAGCAGTCCCTTGGATAAGGAATATGGTAAGGGTGTTTTTAACTGTGCAGGCTGTGATTTACCTCTGTTTACGTCCGATACCAAGTTCGATAGTGGGACAGGCTGGCCCAGTTTTTATGCGCCGATTAAAGGAGCGGTAGATACTACCACTGATTTTGTCCTGGTTCTGCCCCGAACTGAAGTGCATTGTCATCGTTGTGGAGGACATTTAGGTCATGTCTTTAATGATGGTCCTAAGCCCACAGGCAAACGGTACTGTATGAATGGCGTATCCCTAAAATTCGTGCCGGGAGACAAGGTTTAAGAGATTCGTTTACTTGAGGCATGAGGATGAAAGGCTCATGCAAATTTAGAAACGTTGGTCTGCACTGAGTTCGATCACCTCTATCCGTGTCGATGGCTATAGTCTTTACGCTGCGTTGAAAAGTATGCTCAATAGCTGATCAAATTTATGCTGACTGGGATCATGCTTGTATTGTCTCAGACAATCAATACA
>CALDHF010000414.1 GCA_937941595.1 uncultured Acaryochloris sp.
AGAGGATAAAACTGCTGATCAGTCAGCTTCCGTCTTCAAACGGAAATTCGATGCATTCCTACGGCGTCTCGAAGTGGAATGGTCAAGCGAACGTGACAGTAACCCAATAAACTTTAACGAAGGCAAGCGGATAATGGCCAATGCCTTAAATCAGGTACTCTCATTTCGCGCTCAAATTGTTTCTGGACTGGAGCGCACGGCTCAGGCATTGGAAGAAGAAGCAGTAACACTACGTAACCTTCAACACCAGCAACTATACCTAGTACTCTGTCAGGCTTGATATGAAGGTCGATATTAGTGGAGAATTAAGGTATCGATTCAGACCATGAAAGATGCCCAAGAAGAAATACATCATCACTCTGACCGCAGAAGAGCGACAGCAACTGGAACAACTAACCAAAACCGGAAAAGCCCCCGCCTATAAAATCAATCACGCCCGCATCCTGCTCAAAGCCGATACCCACCAAGAAGGAGGAAGTTGGACTGATAAGCGCATCAGCCAAGCATTGGATGTGAGCATCTCGACCATCGAGCGGGTGCGCCAACGCTTGGTCGAGCAGAATTTGGAGCAAGCCTTGGGTCGCAAAGTGCAGCAGCGGCGCAAAGCCCGTCTTCTGGATGGAGAACAGGAAGCCCAATTAGTTGCCCTCGCTTGCAGTGAGCCACCTGAAGGACAAGTCAAGTGGAGTTTAAGACTATTGGCCGAGCGCATGGTGAGCTTGGCGTATGTGGAGACGATTTCCCACGAAACCGTGCGCCAGACCCTCAAAAAAACGACCTTAAGCCTTGGCTGAAAAAATCTTGGGTGATTCCCTCTCTAGCGAATGCTGAATTTGTCGCTTGTATGGAAGATGTGCTCGACGTTTACAAGCAACCCTATGACCCACTCTATCCTCAGGTTTGTTTCGATGAGTGCAGTAAACAACTCGTGATAGAGACGCGTTTGTCCCTCCCTGTAGAGCCAGGCCAACCTGCCCGCTATGACTACGAATACGAGCGCAATGGAGTGTGCAACTTATTTCTTTTCTCAGAGCCGCTCAGAGGATGGCGACATGTGGCAGTCACGGACAGACGGACCGCCATCGACTATGCCCAGCAGATGAAATATCTGGTGGATGAATGTTTTCCCCATGCCATCAAAATTCGCTTAGTGCATGACCAACTCAACACTCATGTTCCTGCATCACTCTACAAGACATTCGAGCCATCAGAAGCCAAACGGATTCTCGACAAGTTGGAGATTCACTACACACCCAAGCATGCCAGTTGGCTCAATATGGCCGAGATTGAGTTGAGCGTACTAGCGCGTCAGTGTCTTGACCGACGCATTCGTGACAAACAGACTTTGCAAGGCGAGGTCAAGGCCTGGGAACGGAGGAGAAACCGTCTTGGTCACAAGATTGATTGGAGATTTACCACTGACGATGCACGGATTAAGCTCAAGCGACTTTACCCATCAGTTCTTTCCTGACAGAGTACTAGATGGCGATACGTCATGCCGTGATTTCTTCGAACTAGGCAACGAAACCATTCAAAGACTGAAAACTATCTCAGATTTGATTGAAGAAGAGGCATAACAATGCCATGAGACAAACTACCAATTGGTGAATGTCATTTGAACAAATGCGGCATTCAAGAATCTTCAATATTGCACCCCATTGATCCTCAAGTTTTCCTCAACTTCAATTGATAGAGTTTGCACAGAGCATCTTAAAGACACTCTTAATCTATGACTTAGTGTAGAAGGCTCCCCCCTGAAGTGCCGTACTTTAGGGGGGGTATTTAGGAAAGCGTGAATGAGTCACCTAATGATGCCAAAAACGAAATATGGCGGTGCTTGCATTAACCGCTGAACATCACCTGATTGCACTAGCAGCATTACCCTCAGCAGGGTGGATCTCCTGAGCCATCAAAACCAGCAACTCTTTCCATAGAAACTGAGTGATTTTGCCAGGACACTGGGGGAGTTGATAGGCATCAATTCGATTCACAGGCATCATTAGTCGTACAGAAGAGCTCAAAAATGCTTCCTCTGCTGACCAGAGATCCTCTGGTTTCAAAATAACTTCAGCACAGGGAATCTGATGGGTTTGCAAGATCTGCCATAAAAAATGGCGAGTAATGCCCACGAGAATACCCGCTTCCGGCGGTGGCGTTTGGACCACACCTTCACGGACGATCCAAAAATTACTGGTCGTCGCTTCCGTCACCTCCCCTTGGGCATTGAGTAAGATCGCATCTTGAGCACCTTGGTGTTGAGCTTCTAGCAGCGCCAAAATATTGTTGAGATAATTCCCTGTTTTTGCAGCAGGTGACAATGCTCGGTGATCCGTGCGGCGACGCTCACCAATGATCAGATGTAAGCCTGTATCCGACAAGATCGGTTCAGGTGAGATTTCAGACACCACAATCAGCAAGTTCGGTTGCAGGTCAACACTAGGCTGGAGGCTAATTTTGGTTTCAGTGCCCCGGCTGACGACAATGCGGATATAGGATTCAGGCCACGATGCTTGCGAGAGCGTGCGTTCTAACTCCGATTGAATATGCTCATCACTCCAAGGCACATCCATATACAGATAGGCCGCAGACTGGCGCAATCGGTCTAGATGCTCTGGCAATCCAAAATGTTGCCCCTGAAACGTCCGTACCACCTCATACACACTATCTCCGTATAGAAATCCCCGCTCTAAAACTGAGACCATTGCGGTGGCAGCAATTTTGCCATTCAGGTTCGTCAGTAGACTCATGGTCAACCCAGAAAAATCACTACTGACAATCTACCTGACAAATGTCATTTACCTAGGCTGGGTAACCAATCCTGAGATCAGTTCATATTTATTTACCCGTAGGGATTGGCCTCAACTTCTTTCTTCATCCGCTCTAGGGTGCGATTCATGTTGTCAAACATATTTTGGGGCGTCATCCCAAACTGTCCCAATTGAGTTTGGAGTTGTTCGACAGTCATCTGAGCCATAAAATCATCAGACAGTTCAAAGCGCTTCATAAAGATACGGTAGCGCTCCATCATCTCTTCCATACGCTCTATGTACAGCACTTTGCCGTCTCGATCGAATTTGCCGTAATCCCCCCCTAACTGCATGAGAGATTGATAATCCTCAAACAGCTTTCTTGCCTCCTGTTGCACAATGTCAGAATCAAAAAATCCCATGGCTAAGCGTAATATCCTCAAACAGAAAATTAACGGGTTGTCATATCAATCTAATTTAATGTTACCGCTTTCTATCCGAAGGACCCACAGGTAGGCATTAGGGGAAACCGTAATCCAATGCTGAGCCTGAGGTCGGTTTAGGGGCTTACAGGTTGAGATTGGCGGGCGAGTCGGTTAGAGGGACAATAGTCAGAAAATTTAAACGGGACAGTCTTTGAAAATCGTTGGGGTTCACCCGGCTTTTGGACCTCTATGTGCAAGTGGGGGCCAGAACTCCACCCCGAGTTGCCACTAAAACCAATCAATTGCTGAGCTTTAACCCACTGTCCGGCTTGAAGATTAACCTTGCGCTTAAAGTGTTGTTGTAAATGAACATAGACAGACCGATATCCACCCTCATGCTCTAACCAGACATAGTTGAATTTCGCAGACCGAGATCTATTGCCACCGGTATCAGGATAATAGTCCCTGACCTCCATCACTTTTCCGGCCCGCATTGCATAGACTGGTGTGCCAATATTGACTGCAAGATCATAGGCATATTCCATCCGTCCTCGATGGGTTCTGCCCCGAATCCCTTGAGTCAACAATCCTCTGCCATTCAAAGGATGACAAAAACCTCTCAAAGGAGAAGCAAGGGTTATTTTAGTGGGCAAGGGATAGCGACTGGCAGTGGAATCCTCTAGGGGCAGTCCTCCGATTGATTTTGGCGAGTGCTCATACCTAGTCGATTCAGGCAGGATCACAGCCGCACTGGGGCGGGGATAGGGAGAAGACACCTGAGCATACAGAAATTTGGGTAGATCAGCCGCTAGAGTGCCCACTGATAAGAGCAGGGCTGTGACCAGATTGCGCCAACGCTGTTCATTGAGGACCTGTTGGAGCTGTTGAGGGCTGATCAAACCCTGCTGAATCAAGATTTCTCCGAGCTTTAAGGAGGTATGGCGCTGGATAGCTAAGGCCTGATTCAGATGTACCTGACTAATGAACTCTTTTTGAACTAATAGTTCACCAATCCAAACTTTGTGGTTGCGGCGTTTCAGGTGCATCGATCACTCCAGGAAAGATCAGCAATATCCCACGACTCCAAATTGCTGAAGCGCTGGCTTACTGTATCTCTGTCATCAAAAAACGAGGAATGAAGGGATTGATTCCACCCCGACTCAGGGTCTCAAATAGGACTGACAAGCCCTTCGCCCATAGGTTGCCCATCCTGAACCAGTAAGGAAACTTTCGTTGTGAGAAGGATAAAAATATGGGCTGACTGATGCGAAAAATAGTGATAAGCCTAAACAGCAAATCAGCTTAGGCATGGCATTTAGCCAATTGTTGACGTCAAGGATGACACCCTTCAGTTTCCAATTAACATGACTATAAAAGCAATTCCTCCCAAGCCCACCATCAAACCTGCAGGCATGACTTTACGAGTTTTGAACCAACGAACCAGGAAAATAACCACTAATAATGCAGTAACGATTGTGGCCATGGTTAGCCCCCAAGCATTCCCCTTCAGAGCAGCCCATGCACCCGATAATAGCAACATCCCGGAGAAACAACCCGAAATTAAAGAGATTTGGCTACGACTCTTGACGTAACCCATAATTCCACCCAGGAGAGTGAAGAAGCCATACAGAAACGCTGCGAGGATACTGGAAGTCATAGCGGTTATTACCCAAGAGGATCTGGGATCTACTGTCTCATAGTGTGTTCTGTGACGGTATTCCCCCTAGTCGGAGTCTTAAACTCAGAGATAAACTAGCAATACAGACCTGTTGATGGGAGCGCCTACGCTTCTTGTAGCTTCATGATGGATTCATCAAACTCACAATCTGCAACTTACGAAATTGTTTGTTTAGAACACCAAGGTAGCTATCTCTATGCCGAGGTGATCCAGACCATTGCAGATCGTCAGCGATCTTGGGTTCGTCCTCTATTTCTCCAGCTTACGACCGAAAGTTCTAGCGGACCAGCGAACTCAGCTCAAGGGTTGTTTGCCTATCGTTTGCACAATTGCTCAGATTTGGTGTGGCCATCTCAATTCTTCCGACCAGCCTTAGACCATGAGGTCCTGCCCCTGATGCTGCAAATGCATGGGGAGAAGTCGCCGGAAGAGGAAGATCCTGTAGTGGTATTGGAACGCGATCGCAAAGCCCACCAAGCTCTCCGTCACCTGATTCAACAAGTATGGCAAGCCTTTCCCGAGGCATTCTGAACCAAGGAAAATGCATATTGCGATGGCCGTTCGCATACCGTCAGATCGTCTGTAAGACTTAGCTCCTGACCATCGCTGATGGTGGGGTTATGTTTTAGCCTTTAGCTTTTTGCGGATGGCGTTAATCCGAGACTTATTCGCACCCAAATCAGACTTACCTAAACGAGAGGCAGACCGGACTTGAATTACTTTGGCTTTGCCATCAACATAAAATTCCACATCATCCACAAAGCCTAAAAGATTGCTGGTGAATTCAGCGTAAATATAATTGCGAGTCTCATTAATAATCTCCGCATTGCTGGTATCCACCAAGATGGATTTGAGTTTAGCAAAGGCGTCTTTGGGTGACCCCTCGAACGCTAAGGGTTCAATTTGATGCCCTGGATCAGGATCTTGACTACAAACGCAGTTGGGAGTACCGGGGCAAGGCGTCAGCTGATTTTTTTTGAGTCCAAGAGTGGTAGGCCTTTGGCCAGATAATGAAAGCAGGGGCATGATGACGAGAGGGAAATAGAGTTGTCTCTTGTATTGTAAAGAAATATTGAGATATGTGTAGCCTCGTTGTCTCTGTCAAGATTTTAGGTTGGTTCAGAAGTCATCTACCTTTAATCATTCATGAGAAAGCGGCTAGACGATTTTGGCGTGGCGTCGGCCATTACAAAACCTCCAAAATCCATACTGAGCAAGCTCCCCTGCAAGAATTTATAGGTAGGTATCAAGTGTAAATGGCAGCACTGCTATGTGGACATTATGGTTTGGGACGTATCAGCCTCCAAGCCATAAAACCTAGCAGTGAGGAAAGTCCGTGACTAGGCCAACGCCACCAAAACGGGAAGGAAAATAAACGAGGCTGTGGATCTTTCGCAAACCAGAGGGTTGCCGTTTGAGACCAAACTACAAATTCATCTGCAATGGGTAATAGACCCAACCAGTAGCGCTTTTGACCAAACCACAGTGTTGGTAGTCCCACCAATTCACTGCCCTGCCAAAGTGCGTGCTGGAGGGACTGATCACCATTGAGACGAGCCGTTCCCATCGCGACAGCCGATGCAGAAAGACTCACACCAGCAATGAGCGGCCCCGAATCGACATCTCCTTGGCCCTGTGCCCCTTGCGGATATTCCAAAACACCAGGGATTCCGAAGCGTTGTGTGACAAAGTTTGGACGGAACCGTTGATAGGTTTCAGATGCCCAGGCTTGATCAAATTCTGGCATCAGCCACAAGATCAAAGTTTGAGAAGTGGCTCTCGCCCCCTGTTCGAAGGGTTGAGTCCGATGGGGAATGAAATCGGCCTGTCCTTTCACTGTTTGGATCCAATTCGAAATGAGTGGCTGGTAGCGTCCATCTACCCATTCTTGATATCCCCGCAAAGAGACCAGAGCTGGAAACATATCTACAGGCCAAACACTATCTGGATAAGATGCCAAGAACGGTGAAGAACTTCGTTCTATAGCAGCAGCAATGACAGCACATTGCTCTTGGTAGAGCGTGAGTTCAGTCGAGTCAGGCTGTGGCTGCAGCCGCAAAATTCCAGTTAGTAGATAATTGCGCCAGCCCTGGTAAAAAATACCGTAGGGTGGATCTAACGCAGCAGAAAAGGGGGCATACCCCTCAGGTTCAGACAATTTTTGATAGACCCACCGGGCTTCTGTGAGGGCTTGGAATCTGACGTCACTATCCACAGATTCCTGTAAACCCACATTGACCCACGACAGCCCGTAGAGAATATAGGCAAAGAAATACCCTTCAGGAAAGAGCTGCTGCATCTCCTGGCCTAGGCCTTTGTCTAAAGCACTTCTCACATGGGTGAGTTGCGGTTTGACATGCTCATAGCGAGTAACAGCAGGAACTGCAGCGTATAGTCTGAGGTTGAAGTGCACCAGTAATAGCACAAAGATGCCAAAGACCGTCCAGCGGAATAGTTTATGAAGCCGTGATCGATTCATGGCACTCTTCTTGATCATCTCTGACAGGCTAGCGGTTCTTACTCCCCTGATAAATGGACAATCACCTCACGGTTAGACCCCTGTTGGCGATGCTCCCAAACATAGATACCCTGCCAAATTCCTGTGGCTAACCGGCCTTGACTGATGGGGATATATTCCGAGGTATGGGTCAAAGCAGTACGGATATGAGCAGGCATATCGTCCGGCCCTTCCGTGCTGTGGCGGTAGTGCGGACCTTCCGGGACAATCCGTTCCAAAAAAGTTTCTAAATCCCGTAGTACATCGGGGTCAGCATTCTCTTGAATGACTAGGCTCGCCGAGGTGTGGCGCAAAAACAGGGTGCAAAGTCCCATGGTCATCCCTGAGTCGGCAACAACAGATTGCACCTGACGTGTGATGTTATGAAAGGATTTGCCCTGGGTGGGAATTTTGAGTAAATGCTGGAAATGAGCCATAACAATGCCTAGAAATCTAGTTGTTGAATCAATTTAAGCCTCGCCTAGGAGTAGCTTTGCTGCAACCTGAAATATGGAGATAAATCCTACCGTTCAACTTCCTCAAGGATCGGGAAAACTGATGGTAGCCCAATATCTATCAATAACCACATCAGCCAAACATGTAGACGAAATAATGAGTCTATAGAGGGTTATCTCCACAAGAGCCCTGACTGTATGTGAAGCCAGAATGACAAAATTCAAGAGATTGCCACAATGAAATTTCACTGCACGTATTGCGGACATAAAATTGAAACGGGCTATGAGAATCTTGGCCAATCTCTGAGCTGTCCGAACTGTGCTGCTGAAGTTCAAGTCCCTCATCAACAGGCTATCAAAATTTCAGATCAGCCCCAGCCTAGCTCTGCTAGATCGGCCTCTCAGTCAACCCAGAGCAATGTTTATCGACGCATTTTTCTCAATAGTCTGTTGGCATGCTTAATATTTGGCGCTCTGACCGCGATCTACTCACTGTTCACATCCAGTTTTGGTGCAACTCAAGGAACCATCTTGCTAACAACGGCCTCTTTTGGCGTTTATAGTTTGACAGGGTTGGGTTGCGCGACTGTCATCGATCACCCTCAGTATCATGGACTCGGTCGAGTAGGGATTACGATATCCATGATCGGTGGCTTGTGGGCTTTTGTGACAAATGTAGCTTTCATGTCAAATCTGGGAGAATTTGGGGGTGGAGAAGTTCTACAGCTTCGCTTTTCCTTCCTTGTGATCGCAGCAGCTTTCGCCCATAGCGCTTTACTGCTCAGAATAAATACAGCTGATCCAACTGTACAGAGTGTACGGTATCTTACTCTCGGCATAATAACTACGTTTACAGTAGTGCTGGTCAGCAACATTATGGCCCCTGAGAATTTCCCACAGGCTTGGAGACTATTTAGTGTGCTTGCTGTCTTGAATGTGTTAGGAACACTAGCCACTCCCCTCTTACATGCAGCAACGAAGGAAGCAAAATAAGTAAGGCATTGAGAAGTGGATGCGTTAAAGCCTTGGAAATTCACCCAGATTGTGCGTAAACCCTTGATTGCGCAGGGCGTTGAACTTCATTCACTGTTCGATGAACGTCTTCTAAGTACTCACCGGATTGATGATGTCGTAGCACCGGATGTCGGAACATTGAGGCTTACAATAAGTGGGCAAGCCCCTTCATAATAGGCCCCGGCAACAAAAGGACTTCATTAACCATGACAGCGGAACGCCGTTACCAGAGCCGATTATTTAACCTGATCCTGCAACAGTCGCGAGAACTAACGGAGCAGTGGCAACGGAATTTGCGTCAGGCCAAAGTCACCAGCATGTGGGGCATGCAGATGGGACTCTATCCTATCTATTTGCTGTTTCAGGTCACCCGTTTTACCCAACTCGCCCTACGCCAAGGCGATGTCCAAGGCCAACGTCTCTTGAAAGCAGTTGTTGATCCGAGCCAAGATAGCCTTGCGAGTGCCGCCGATGGTCCTATCCGAAATGTTTTAGGGGCGATTCAGATTGAAACCCTGGATTCTGAAGTAGACCCAGAGGCTAAAGCAGACGATACTGATGAGACTGCCGAACCCCAATTTGCGGTGCAGATCGAAGGCTTATCCCATCAACGCCAGACGATTCGAGTCCGATACCAAAAATGGTTGCAACGCTGGGCAGAACGAAACCCGCTTCACAATCAGGCCACCCGCTGGTTGGGCATCACATCAGATCCAGATCTGAAGATTCAGGGAATTGCTTGTGATTTGAAGACGACAACGGTCTTGCTAGTCGCTCCAGATAATGAATCCCTAGATGTTCTGCCCTATACCCAGCAGCGAGAGCTACAGAAACTGATGGCCTGGGAGATGGCTAACTATCGACGGCAACAACGTCTCGGTCGCGAACTGCAACATCTGGCCAAATCTAATCTGCGCCAGTTGCCGATACCAAAACTGCGATCGCAAATGCTTCCCCCCGTTAAAGTCTTTCGCAAAGCCATGACCTGGGTACAAACCGGACCCATGGCCGCCAAAGTTAATCTGTTTCAGGAAGCGCTGACCTTACCCGGCGATGAGTCTTCTTATGTTTTGCCCCTCGCTTTGCCCCAAGGATTAGCCCATACCCTCCATCAGCTCACACCTAAATTGACCCAAGACGCGATTGAGATGTTAGATGGTGCGATCGCATCCTGGGAAACCTCTTCTTGGGAAGTGATGGGTCCGACTGCCACTGATATTTCTGAATCGATAGTTCAACATTGGAAACAGCAGCAAGCCCAATATCAGCCCAGCCTCAGCATTCTTACCCAAGATGCCAGCCTTGGCGGACAACCCCCTGCTAACCCCGTTCGTTATGCAGCCACTTGGGTCCCCAGCACCTTACGATCCGCGATGGCGGCCTTGTTTGGAGTGTCTCCGACCCCCAAACTGGACGCACCAGCACCAGGATCTCCAACTGCATCTGGGCAAGATTCTATTTCCCCCCTGACATGGCCGGATACCTATAGAGCCGGAGTACAACAGGCTTCAATCTCTTCCTTCACCCATCCCGCGGGAGCGACTGACACCCCCCGTTTAGTGGCTGATGTTGATCAGCAAACCATCTATACCTCAGATGGGTCCATTGAAATTGAGATCGATGCTGTGATGGTGGGCTATGAAAAGCATCCCTTAGAACACATATTAACTTGGTTAGATCGAATTATTGCTTGGCTGGAGAGTGGCTTCAGCAAACTCTGGAAACGTCTACGACCGCAAGTATAAGCATGCATTTAACAAGTTTTATGTCGATAAGATGACAAGAATTCGATATGATAATAACGGTTAGTTTTTAATCGCTGTCTTTTCTACCGATAAAATAGGGTCTTATGGCAATACTTAAATTTGTTACCTACGCTTGGATTTTCTTCGTAATCAGCCTGTTTTTCTTTGGCTTCATTTCGAGTGATACCACCCGGAATCCATCCAGCAAGTAGGCTGCTATATCAAGCCAATCTTGGCTCTTTCTTAAGAAGATCTTTTGTGTGATGTCAGTGGGTAAGCGTTGCTTACCCACTGATTTTTGGTTTTAAATTGAACCAGGTACTCCGAAAGTCTCTTTCAGAACTCTGTCACCCATCCCCCTCTCCCCTCAATACAGCGTCCGGGGATAAGTATCCAAAAATTATTAGCTCCCTTCAATATGGAATATTTGATGAGCATACTGACACTCAACCCAGCATTACGGTAATATCAGGGCGAGTGGGAGTGGTATGGAATCAATAGAGATAGACAGTAGTGCAGGGTAAAACGGTGTGCCCAACAGTCTATTTCAGCCCTTGTGGGCATAGGACACTCATGGATATTTATCCAGTGAACTGATAAATACAATGAGCGTGTTCTAGAATGGCAGTCGTTCAGGCTGTAGTATCTTGAGTTCTGTCGTTTTGGTCGGCAAACTTAAATTTTTATTTTTGCTAAGAGTATTCCCCATGAATCACCCCAACGTTGCAATTGCCCCCATCACTTCATCTGCGAAACCCTATGCCTTGAAACTGGGAACAAAGTTGCTGATCACCATCACCATTGAAAATGTGGGTGAAATCGGCAATAACTACCAACTGTTGGGGAGTGATTTATCGCCAGAGTGCTATACCCTCGACACTCCGGCCATGAGTGCTGATGATAATCATCATGCAAAAATTGAAATCGTCATTCACCCAACTCCAACCACAACCATTGGCAAACATCACCTGCATCTAAAACTACAAGCTGCCAATGAAGAGATCATCTGGGAAGACAATGTCTATCTTCAGTTTCTCACTGCCGATGATATTGAAATCACTCTGACTCCGGAACAAACCGTCGTCGAGGATGGGGTAGGTCTCTACCAGTTAGCTATCACCAATACTTCCGATCTAGAACGGGTGTTGACGATGCAGCCAAAAGGGTTGTCACATCAAAAGGGTTATCTCTTAAAAACCGATCCCGAACGGATCACCCTTGGCCCTGATGCGACTCAAAATGTTGATCTCATGGTCCAACCCCAAAGATGGTGGTTACGACCTTGGTTCGGTAAGGGTCGCAACTTTCAGTTTCAGGTCGACTTAGAAGACAATAATGGCGTCCCGCTCCCTCAATCACAGGCCCGAGGCTCCCTCCTCTGGCAACCCTATCCTCGAGGTCATAGTTTACGGTTGTTGGGCTTTTTGCTAGTGATGTTGGCAACGTCTTCTGCCCTTCTTTGGCAGGTGTTGTTGAATCCACGAACTAGACCCAGCATTGCCGCCCTCAAGACCAGTCAAGGGATGAACCCCCAAACAGGTCAGGAAGATATTCAACTGAACTGGACCGTTGAGAATGGGCAGAAACTATCAAAGCTGGTACTGCTGCGAGAGAGTCAAGATGGAACCAAAACATCTAAAGTCTTCTGGTTTAAGGATGGTATTCCCCAAGACTTAAAGCCGACTCAGTCGGGTCAAACCTCCAATCTTTGTCAATATGCGACGCCCCAAACGCAAACATTGACCTGTCAGGGCATTACGACGAGTACGCCAAGCTCTGGCAACTATAAATTTGAGTTACAAGCTTTTTCTGCTCGTGATGCGAGTCGCCCCACCGACGTAGCCACAACTGATTTAATCGCCTTTACACCCAACACCATTCCTCAAATTGTCAAATTCTATGCCCCTCAAGGACAACAACAAGCTAATCGCACTGATCCCAAAGCTGGCCCTGTGGCGTCAGCAACCTTTCAAAGTCCAGTCAGGTTGAACTGGGATATTACTAACCCTGGACAAATTACAGAAATACAAATACTGACGGTAGGGGCGAACAACAATACCAATAGTTCAGAAGCGGCATTGACACAACGCTATAGTTTTCAATCAGGAAAACTACCAACCCCCTTGGCTAAGTTTTGCACCATAGGACAAACCCTCACGTGTCGGAATTTGCCCACTCCGGCTCGAAAGTCAGGGGAATATTTCTTTACGCTCAATACTGTTTACCAGCAGGATCAGAAATCCGTCACCTCTTCGAAAAGCATTGGTCCGATTCAAGTCAAAACTGAACCTTTAAGAATTGCCAGTTTGCTGATCAACGGCAAAGAAGCACCGGCACAATATGTCTTGCCAGAGGGGCAGAACAATCTTGATCTGACCTGGAAGGTCGTGGGAGGGAATAACCCCACCGTTAGCATTTTGCCCAATCAGGGGCAGATGCCAGCTTCAGGTTCAAAGATCATTAAGGTCAATCCTCAACAAGATGTCTTAAGGTTGCTGGCCACAGACCGCAATGGTCAGAAAGTCATGAAATCGGTTCAAATTCAGGGAAAGCTTGCCCAGTCGCCACCCTCCCAGGCTGCAACACAAATCGCTCAAGCCCCGACAGAATTCGAGCTTAACCCCCCGCTCCTTGAGCCTGCTGAGTTGATCGGCACTCCGCCTTTTCCGATCCCACCCTCTGATATTCCTGCCCCTAGTCCCCAACGCAACTCACCCCCTGTGGCCCAAAAGCCTGCCCCCAAAAAACCTCAGGTGGTTAGTGCTGCATCTTCTGAGGCTGGGCCTCAATATACACAAAAATCCTTAACAGCAGCCCAAACCATGATCCGGGGATTAGTCATCGCCCGTCAAAAGGGTAAAATCGTTCCCAACGGACCCACATGGAATAAAACTCAGGATGCCATCACCCTAGTGCGGCGCGGGTATTCTCACCAAGAGGCTGCCCAAAGAGCGAAAGTACCGCTATGGAAAATTGATATTTTGACGTCACTGGGTGAAGGCAAAAGACGCTAATCCATGGTTTGGGAATCTGCTTAAAAAACACATTGGAGAGAAAGGACGTGGACATTGCCTCTCTCACTGTTTCTGTGACCTCAAAAAGTCACCAATTTCTTGGACTAGCCATGCTTTTTCACTAGGACTCAACAAGGTGCCAAATTTATGAGAGTGAACGCCTTCAATAAGGTTACAGCCTTTGACGGGGCGACTATTATTGGTATAAGTAGTGGTGAGTTTAATGCCTTCCAGATCCTCCGTACGGCCATTACGACGATAGCGAATTCCTAGAAATTTGATTTGCCACAGCAACTCGAACTGTTGGGGGTTAATTTCCAACGAGGTACATCCTGCAACACCAAATAAGGTTGTACCTGCCATACCAATGCCGACAATCCAAAAGGGGATCGAAAAGAGCGGAAAAATAAATGGGGCTCCCGCAGCCATCGCCCCCGCAGTCCAGAAAAGAATAAACCCATTCCAAAATAGGGCAAAACATCCAATGCCAGCGGTTTCACCCCGCAAACCCATCGGGGGGATGTCAATAGTGAGATGCGATCGCGTTTTCTGCAGCTTAATCTTGCTGCCCATCGGCTGCTTCAGCAGAGATTGCCCTTCTGGTTTTGCCAAGGGCGACACCGAGGGGCTGACACGACGTCGTGGCGGAGACACAAGGACGTCAATTGCGGCCTGGGCTGATGCTAATCGATCTTCTACTGCTGGCTCTAGGATTTGATCGAGCCAGTCAGCAAAGTCAGGTTTGAGTTGCACCGCAGACCGAAAATCAATTTTCAGACGCACCTGAGGTAAATCGGCAGGTGAGCAATGGGTCAGCAAAAACAACAGAGTTGCCCCTAGAGAATATAAATCTGTAGCCGCAACAGCCTTACCCCGAAAATGCTCAGGGGCCATATAGCCATAGGTGCCCACGACTGTGCTGCCAATCATCGTATTGTGATAAACATTTTGCACTGCGCCAAAGTCCACCAGGTAAATCTGCCCCTCTTTACTGCGGATAATATTTTGGGGTTTAATATCCCGATGAATAATCGGTGGGGTTAGTTCATGTAAGTATTTCAAAATATCTAGAATTTGCAAGGCTAACTGATGAACATCAGCTTGGCTGGCTCGCCATCCTTCCTGCACGAGGTCAGCCAGAGATTGACCGGGTGCTAATTCCTGAGCAATATAAAACCACCGATTTTCCTCAGTATCCGTTTGAAAGTAGTCAATGTAATTGGGAATCGCTGGATGATCCAGTTGTGCTAGAACCCTGGCCTCTCGTTCAAACAGTTCCAGTTGTTTCCAATCTCCCATACCCTTCAGAGAAAGTTCTTTGAGAGCCACTTCTTGATGAGTGTAAATGTCCTCGGCTGCATAGGTAATGCCAGCCCCTCCCTTCCCCAGCACTGATAGGAGACGATATCGTTCAGCGATCAGATCTCCAGCTTGACGATGGGACTCCTCAAACATGACACTCCTTGCTAAAAAAGCTGTAATCTCAGTTTTCCCGATATGGGGTAATTTATTTCAGTATTTCCAGTGCTGGATATCGTCTGGGACGACTAAGATGAATCTGATTTTCTTATACCTAAAATTAAACTCACACCTAAAATCAAGTCCTACCTATAAAGCAATCTCCTAAAAACGGAAGATTGTTTGCACTCGGTGATTCGATTACCGCAGAATAGGGTTAGCTAACTATTGTGGTTAGCCCCTCTAACTATTTTTTCGATGCTGTAATGAGATCGTTTATGACCGTCCTATGTTCTTTGGACAGGCTTCACCAACGGGTATCTCATCTTAATTTTTTTCTCTTCCCCATAACCCTAAATCTATGCGTATCTCCCTCAATTGGCTCCAAAACCTAGTAGATATTGATCTGTCTCCGGAAGATCTGGCAGAACAACTAACCTTGGCTGGTTTTGAAGTCGAAGACATTGAAGACTTACGCACTTGGGCCGATGGGGTTGTGGTGGGCAAAGTCCTCACCTGTGATTCTCATCCCGATGCCGACAAGCTGAGGGTCTGCACCGTCGATATTGGGACAGCAGAACCCTCTCAGATTGTCTGCGGTGCCCCCAATGTGGCAGCGGGGTTATACGTTCCTGTCGCCACGTTAGGAGCTTACCTACCGACCCCAGACTTAAAAATCAAAAAAGCCAAACTTCGCGGCGTGGCTTCAGCAGGGATGATCTGCTCCCTGACGGAATTAGGCTTAGACAGTGAAATTGACGGCATTCATAGCTTTGATCCTCAGGTTGTTGCGGATCAGGTGGGCGCAGATGTGCGACCGTTATTGGGCCTAGATGATGTCATTTTAGATCTGACCTCCACTGCCAACCGTGCCGATGCCCTGAGCATGGTGGGGGTTGCCCGCGAAGTCACAGCCCTCACAGGGGCTAAGCTCAAACTCCCCACGACGCCTAAGTTAGAGATTCCTACGGCTAAAGCTGTATCCGTTGAACTTGCCGACCCCGAGGTCTGTCCTGCCTATATCGCCACGGTTCTTGAAGACGTCACTATTGCCCCCTCACCTGATTGGTTGCAGCAGCGATTGACAGCCGCTGGTACTCGTCCCATCAATAACGTGGTGGATATCACGAACTATATTTTGCTGGAATGGGGGCAGCCCCTTCATGCTTTTGATGCCGATGCCCTTGACGCTTTAGCAAAGAAAAAGCCTTTAACCTTGGGAGTCCGCTTGGCCAAAGCCGGGGAAACCCTCACCACCCTGGATAGTCAAAGTCGAGATCTCCAAGACCAAACTCTGGCGATTACGGCTAACGATCGGCCAGTCGCCTTAGGCGGCGTGATGGGAGGTGAAGAGACTGAGGTCAAAGAGACCAGCACTCGTTTAGTGTTAGAAGCTGCCTTATTCAACTCCTTAGCCATTCGCCGCTCTGCCCGCAGTCAGAGTCTACGGAGCGAAGCCTCAGCTCGGTACGAACGAGGGGTGAATGCATCTCAACTGGAGACGGCTTGTTTACAGGCATTGCAGTTGTTAGTAGAGTTGACGGGAGCCAAAATTGTTGGCCAGCAACGGGCGGATCATCGCACGTCTTTAGACCGTTCGATTGAGCTACGTCTAGATCGAGTCAATCAAGTGTTGGGGAAAGTTAAGGGCAAGAATGGAGAACCCACAGATCTAACGGCTAAACAAGTCCTGACCATCCTAGAATCCCTCAGCTTTGAACTCAGCCCTGCTGGGACAGACACTTGGACCGTGGTGGTGCCACCTCATCGCCATAGCGACATTGAGCGAGAAATAGATCTGGTTGAAGAAATTGCCCGTCTCTATGGGTATGACCAGTTTTGTGAAACCTTACCTGCTAAGACAGAATTAGGGACTTTATCCAGCCAGGATGCCTTAACCCGCAAACTCAGAGAGGCCTTCCGTGCGGTGGGTTTAACGGAGCTGATTCACTACTCCTGGGTTAAGCCTGGAGAGGGACAGCAAGTTGTCGTTGTCAATCCGCTACTGGTTGAGTTTTCTGCGTTAAGAACTGAAATGTTAACCAGCTTACTCAATGCGGGTCAGCGCAATTTGGAACAAGGTAACGGTGCCTTAAATGGGTTTGAAGTCGGTCAGGTTTTCTGGAAAGACGGTGACACTCTCCATGAAGCCAGAGCCATTGCCGGAATTTTGGGTGGAGATCCTGCCCAAGGCAAATGGATGCGCTCTGGAGATGCAGATAATGTCATGACTTGGTTTGAGGCTAAGGGGTTACTGGAGCGAGTCTTAAATCAATTGGGGCTGTCAGTGACGTTTCAGGCAGATTGTCCTGATGAGCGACTCCATCCAGGACGAACAGCAGCCCTAATCTCCCAAGGGACGAACCTGGGGTATTTCGGGCAACTCCATCCCCAAGTCCAGCAAGACCGGGATCTACCTGCAACCTATGTCTTTGAGCTGAATTTAGATCTGCTCTTAGAACAACTGTCCCGCCTGCAAACTAAGGCTACTTTATTTGCCACCTATTCCACCTATCCGGCTGCTGACCGCGATTTGGCATTTTTCATTCCCACAGAGGTGACGGTAGCTGAGATTGAAAAGGTGATTCGCAAGGCGGCTGGAGGGCGCAAGCAATCCCTGCTCACAGCCGTTGAACTATTTGATGAATATCAAGGCGAGCATGTGCCGGA
>CALDHF010000415.1 GCA_937941595.1 uncultured Acaryochloris sp.
ATTAGCCACGGTAGCTCTCAAGCTCCTTCTATTTTTAATGCCATCCGTTTGGCAAAAGAAGCTGCAGACAACCAAGTCTCTCAGCGAATTCAGTCTTGTTATCAACAGACGGTGACAGCCGCCTCCAATGGAGAATAAACGTGCAGCAAGTGGCCACTGGATTGGCAGTTACTGGGAGCGGCTCTGCTGCGCCTGAGACTTCCCTTGACAATGATGGTCTGAGCCAAATCGTTGATACCTCTGATGAATGGATTGCCAGCCGTACGGGCATCCGGTCCCGACATCTATCCGGTCCAGATGAGTCGTTAGCAAAACTGGGCGCGATTGCAGCCCGAAACGCTCTCTCAATGGCCCAAGTCGAAGCCACTGACATCGACTTGATTTTATTGGCCACCTCAACCCCCGATGATTTGTTTGGTAGTGCCTGTCAAATTCAGGCGGAGTTAGGGGCCAAACATGCCGTAGCGTTTGATCTAACGGCAGCCTGCTCTGGGTTTGTGTTTGGCATGATTACGGCCGCTCAGTTCATCCGTACGGGCGTGTATCGCAATGTGCTCCTGATTGGGGCGGATGTGCTGTCTCGCTGGGTAGATTGGACCGATCGGCGCTCCTGTGTCCTGTTTGGAGATGGGGCGGGGGCTGTGGTGTTACAAGCCAATGAAAACGATCGTCTGCTCGGATTCGCGTTGCAGAGCGATGGTTGTTTGCATGATTGCCTCAATGTTCAATATCAGGGCAAGCCTCGTCCGCTAACGGATAATATTACGGTCAGTCAAGGCACCTATCAGCCTGTGTCTATGAATGGTAAAGAAGTCTATCGCTTTGCCGTCAACCGAGTGCCTGAAGTCGTTGAGAAAGCCCTATTTCAAGCCGATCTTACAACCAATGATATTGACTGGCTGCTCTTACACCAAGCCAACCAGCGAATCTTAGATGCGGTAGCCAAACGTTTAAAGGTTCCTGCTGAAAAAGTTATTAGTAACATCGCTAATTACGGCAATACCTCAGCCGCTACGATTCCATTGGCCTTAGATGAAACCGTTCGCCAAGGCCATATCAAGCCAGGTGATACGATTGCAGCCTCTGGATTTGGTGCAGGTTTAAGCTGGGGAGCGGTTGTTTTTCAGTGGCAGCGATAAGGGTTGTCTGTACAAAATCTTCTAAAATTGCTGCTCTTGGGGGCTATCTGGGGCGGATCGTTTCTGTTTACTCGACTGGCTGTTCCTGAATGGGGACCGATTTGGTTGATTGAGGTGCGGTTCCTGATCACCACTTTGGCCTTGCTGCCACTGATCTTAAAATCAGATTTAGGATATCAGGTCCGACGGTATTGGCGTCCCCTCCTAATTGTGGGCTGCCTCAACTATGCCCTACCCTTTGCTCTATTAGCGTTTGCGTCTTTATCGCTGTCCGCAGGATTTACGGCTATTCTGAACGCCACCACACCGTTGTTTGGTCTATGGATATCAGCGATTTGGCTGCAAGAGATCTTATCCTGCCCTCGAATTCTAGGATTTATCATTGGCTTTTTAGGGGTATGGATCGTAGTCGGATGGCAAGAAATTCCCCTGACCTTGACGGTGGGAATGGCAATTGCTGCCGGATTATTATCGGCCTTACTCTATGCCATCGCAGCTCCCTACATCACCCAACGATTGGCAGGGGCCTCCAACCTGTTACTGACCGCAGGGAGCCAGCTGGGGGCAGCAGCAGTGCTGATCCCAGCGCTGCCCTTTACAGTTCCGAGCCAAGTCCCTTCCCTCAAAGCTTTAGGACTGGTCTTAGCCTTGGCCTTACTTTCATCGGTCATTGCCCAGATTTTGTATTTCCAGCTGATTAGGGAAATAGGCATTAGTAAAACCCTGACCGTGGCTTATCTCGTACCTATATTTGCCATCTTCTGGGAAGCGATATTTTTGCGCGAAACCGTTACTCTATCAATGATTGTAGGCGGTGGACTGGTGTTGTTTGGAACTGCGATCGCAAATGATCTCTTCACACCTAAACAATCCTCCACAAGACCCTAGCCTTGCTCCCATCTCGTCAAGAAATAATCAGCCGATCCCTTCAACCGCGAGTCGGAATTCCTCAACGCCCTCACTATATTCAATATCCATCACCGCCTCTACATTCTCATGGGGACGAGGGATAATCACCCAAGTTTCCAACACGCCACCCGGCGTTTTTTCAGCAGCCGCAACGCCGGCATCCATGGCCATTTTAACTTCAGACACATCACCGCGAATATTGATGGTAAATCGAGCACTTCCTGCGCGGATATAGCCCACTAAGGTCACACGACCCGCCTTGACCATGGCATCTGCTGCCGCCAATACGGGAGGGAATCCTTTAGTTTCCAGTGACCCAACTGCCTGTGGCATTCCAAATTTCCTCAAAAAAAATAATACTGTAGTAACAAATTAGCGGTGCATCAATTACAATTCACCGTTTGCTAAGCCAACGTTCAAGTTCGAAACGGTTCCGAGCGTTCGTTGTAACCAATAGGTAAGACTGCATCGATATTTTCTGGAGGATTGGGGACAAGATAGTGGGATTCAACTTTAGCCGAACCCGGCATATTGTCAACAGAAGCAATCCCTGCCTCCATGGCCCGCTTCACCTCTCCTACCGGGCCTCGAATAGACACAACATAGCGACCACTCGCACAACTTTCGTAGCCCATAAGTGCCACCCGCCCTGCTTTAACCATGGCGTCCGCTGCTGCTAATACAGCAGGATATCCATAGGTTTCAATCATTCCAACGGCAACTGGCATTGTTATTCTCCGATGCTAACCATTTACCCGCAGTACAAACTATACCTTAATCGTTCTACCGCTGATAGTCATTGGACTCTACAATGACACGGTTCTTATTCTGAAGGTCAAAATATTGGCCATATGATTGTGGATGATCTAGAAAAACTCTTTCCAGATAGGCAATTCACAGGTAGGACAAACTCAACCACAGGATCGGCAGTCAATATCCGAGATACACTGATCACCATTCTAGGCAATGTTCCACTCAGCCAGTACTCTCAGTGTAATAGCAACCAAGGAGATTCAAAGGAGGTCAGATTGACAAGCTCAGATCTGCCATGCCTCCAGGTGAGCAATAAAGACGATGTATCAATTATCTCAGAATCCCCTCTAGCAATCTATCTAGATCATGCTGCAATTTGAACAGGTCAGCTTAAAATTTCCTAGCTTGCCAGAACTCACCCTTCACAATTGCACCTTTGAGGTCAATGGTGGGGAACTGGTCGTGATTTTAGGACCTTCCGGTTGTGGTAAGACGACCCTCTTAAAACTTGTCAATCGTTTGTACGAAGCAACCACGGGCCAGATACTGTTCGATGGCAAAGACATTCAATCCATACCCTTAACCACCCTGCGCCGCCAAATGGGGTATGTGATCCAACAAGTAGGTCTCTTCCCCCATATGACCATTGCTCAGAATATTGCGGTGGTGCCCAAATTATTGGGCTGGTCCAAAACTCAAAGGGCGGCACGGGTAGAAGAATTATTAGAGCTGGTCCAATTGCCACCAGAGTTTGGCAAACGCTATCCCAGCCAACTCTCTGGGGGGCAACAACAACGGGTAGGGCTAGGACGGGCTTTAGCAGCTAACCCCCCGGTATTACTGATGGATGAACCGTTTGGGGCTTTGGATGCCATTACCCGCACCTCTCTCCAAGGAGAACTTTTGCAGCTACAGCAACAATTCCAGAAAACCATTCTGTTTGTCTCCCATGATATTGAGGAAGCCCTCCGGTTAGCGGATCAGATTTTGATCCTAAATCATGGACAGTTGGTCCAATACGGCACGCCCTGGCAAATCTTGACTCAACCTGCTTCCGCGTTTGTCGAGGAACTAGTGGGCACTCAAGATGTCTTGAAACAGCTATCAGTTTTATCGGTCCAAAGCGTGATGGCAACGACCTCATCCATCACGCCACACTTACCTAAAATTGGCAGTCAGAGTTCTTTACGACAAGCATTATCTAAATTACTGAAGTCCAAACAGTCTCAGTTACAGGTGATGGAGGGAGAAACTGCTGTTGGTATGTTAGACCTCAACCATATTCAATCCATTTGGCAAGATCCAGCAAGAGTAGAGTCAGGCAATGCTGATTAATAAGCCGTCACTAGATACCTAGCGAGTTTGACCAGTCGTCTTTTGACGCTTGCTCGGGATATCTACAGAATGATGGCTTAAACCTCTAGCAAAAGCATAAACATCTGTTGTGAAACTCCATGGTAGTCGTCGTTCTCTGCTGACAGCTTTATCCTATACCAGCTTTGGTTTAGCGATGTTGATGGGGATGAATCCTGGTCACGCTGAAAACCCTAGCAGCAGGCATCACAAATCAGGCCTGGTTGATGTGTCTTCTTTATTCCCTTTAGATACTCCCTCTCCTCTGCTAGATCCAGTATCCACTGGCAATAATAGTCAAGTCATTGGTCACCTCAACGCCATGTCTGCTGACGATGCTAGGGATTGGCAGACCGTTATGACACCTAAGTGGCAGTCTCACTTGATGGCAGATCGCCTACCGGATGATGAAATAGATGCCCCTAGTCCAACCAACGAAGAATCATCTGAGGTAGATGGCTCTAATCAGACTAGCGAAGACCCCTCTGATTTAGAGAAGCCATCCAATCCTGAAGACAACGGCGACAGTAATCTTTGGCGTTCCGGTCGACCCGATGGCCACGCTCCCATTGGCGTCATGGGGGACCATACCCATGATGCGGGTGAATTTATGTTTTCATATCGCTTTATGCGCATGGATATGGCTGGCAACAGAGATGGAACCACTGATTTATCACCTACCCAAGTGCTAGAACAGTTTCCAGTCTCGCCTACCGAGATGACGATGGATGTGCATATGCTCGGAGTTATGTATGCGCCTACAGATGAACTCACTGTGAGTGCCATGGCTCCCTATATTTTCAATAGCATGGAGCATGTGACCCGGATGGGGAGGACTTTTACCACTCAATCTGAGGGCTTTGGTGACATTAGGCTGATGGGCCTTTACAAAATCCTTGATCAGGATCGGCAACGGATTCACTTGAATACGGGCATTAGTTTGCCTACAGGGTCGACGAACCAAAGAGACGATATACCAGCCGGTCCAAATCAAGTTTTACCCTATCCCATGCAGATTGGCTCAGGGACGTTCGACTTGTTGCCTGGAATTACCTATTTGGGACAGTCAGATCATTGGTCATGGGGCGGTCAAGCCCGAGGCACGATTCGACTAGGGAGAAATGGGAATGACTATCGATTGGGCAATCGTTTTAACATGACTGCCTGGGGCGCCCGACGCTGGAATAACTGGTTCAGTACCTCTGTAAGGCTTGACGGCAACACCTGGGGCAATATCTCAGGTGCCGATCCTCGGCTAAATCCAACCATCATTCCCACTGCCGATCCTAATCGTAGAGGCGGGACTCGCTTAGACGCAGGCATTGGTCTCAATTTTTTGATCAATAAGGGAGCCTTAGCGAGTCACCGACTGGCTATAGAATTTGCGCTTCCTGTCTATCAATCCTTAGATGGTCCTCAACTCGAAACTGATTGGTTATTGACCGTAGGCTGGCAAAAGGCGTTCTAGATAACCTGAGGCGATTTTACAAGAGTTCGACGAAAAAACGATGATTTTGCCCATCTTAAGCTCTGGTTCGATCAGGTTGCAGAACTCTCCCGATTCTCAATCCCCCTACATAGGGGCTGGCGGCGACAGGCAATAGCACTGATCTGGGAAACCAATGGTCAGTAGATCTTGCAGTCCTGACCATCTCTATCGTCAAAACTGAATAAGGCGGGGTTGATCTTAGGACAATATGGACAATCCAGTCTTGCAGGAGGAAGAGAGTGATCAGTTGGTATCATGACTTCCAACTTTAGATGACAGACACATTTAGAGAATCATCTCATTCTCAAAACTAGGGGGTGCGACAGGAATCTCTGCCTGCTCAGGAACAGAGTCAACTTCTAAGAAACGCTCATTCACTAACTGCTGGAAACTTTGGAGCGTAGACTGCCAGAGCTGGATGCGTTCCTTCACAGTCTGAACTCGTTTAATACCAGCATCACCCCGGACAGGGTAATTAAAATTTCCAGAAAACACAATTGCAGAGATGGTTTTTCCACTTTGTGATTTCAGTTTTGCTTCATTAATAGCCAGATTTAATTGACCTTGCTCTAGGACATAACTGAGTTGAAGAGCTGCTTGAGCTGGGGCTTGTCCAAAATCCTGCCAAGTTCCTGAAGCAAACAGCTTTTTAAACAAGAACTCATGGGCACCTCGATCATTATCAAAAAACGGCACTAGCCCTCTAGGATTGACGCCAATCGCCTGATAATCAGCGCTAGGAAGCTTTTCTGCAAACTTGGTTGCAATTTTATCAACGTGAAACGGGGTCTGATCTTTGGAACCTACAACCTGAGAAAACGCAACTCGATTGGTCTGAGCACTGATACTCACGCCATTTTTGTAAGTGATACGAACAGCACTATTGGTAAATACGGGCTGTTGGGCATATTCCCAATCTAGAGGCACAATATCGCTATATTTCAGGAAATCAGGGTTCAGAACCGAAGGGTTCAAACCCTTTGCGGCGATGATAATGCCGATTTCTTGAATGGATAAACTCATACTTTTAGTCACCAATACTTCAGTAATGCCTGCACAATAAGCACGCAAACTCTGGCCGCTGCTCTATGGATAAAGTCTAATAACACTCTAGAAGCGTAAAAATGCCAATATTCAGATTCCATTATCCCAGACAATCGGGTTAGATTGTCAGCAGCCGATCTTGATCTCAACTCACAGAACGGCTGTAAACTCCCATGATCTACATCGGCCAATAGGCTTGAATATTGAGATCCGTCAGATCTTCTGTGACGCCTTTTAGAGTTATCAAACTGTCTTCGGAACCAGTGCGAGAAATCAGAGTGTCACCGCCATCTGAGGTCACACTCAGCTGTCCGAGGGTCAAGCCTGAGGCTAATCCGAGAATATCCTGGTCTGCATTAAAGTTGATAATCGTGTCTGTACCTAGATCAATCTCTAAGACAAACCAATCAGCGCCGCCACTCCCTATCAGCAGATCTTGGCCTCCTCCGCCCAATAAGGTGTCATCGCCAGCACCCCCAAAGATCTGATCTGCGCCGGATCCACCTGTCAGTAAATCTTTGCCAGCGCCACCGAACAAGACATCTTTGCCTCGCCCTCCTTTGATGGTGTCCCCGCCAGCATTGCCAAAGAGCAGATCATTGCCCCGGTTCCCCGCAATTAGATCATTACCGCCTCGTCCCCGAATGATATCTCGGCCTTTACGACCGACAATCCGATCGTCATTGGCTGTTCCCTGTAAGAAATCCCGACCGTTGGTGCCCATAATCTCATTCAGAGTAGGGATCGTATTATCAATCACCGTATCGTCACGGAAGTTGAGGTTTTGAATGCGGGTATCTTCAGCCCGATCTGTTTCCGCAAGGGTGAAGGTAGGTGTTGCTGGATCCTGATCTGCGGGGAAATTCGTCGCTAAAAACTCTGCTAGGGCATCTTGTTCTGTGCCGGATTCAGCAAACGTGGCGACGCCAGCGTCTAAATTCACATCGCGCAAATCAATAATGTCGGCCCCGGCTCCCGTGGGAAATGGGAAGCCATCACCACCCTCGGCCAAGAACCCCAAGGTGACCATCCGGAATGCACGGTCAGCATCACCCATCAATTCGCCGTTCTGAACCACGACGTCGAGGTCGTTGCCCTCGGCATCTTCAATAGCCAAAGACAGGACCCGATCACCCGGATCATGAGTCAAATCGAAGCTAAAGGAAAAGCCCGAAATTTGGGGGAAGCGGCCTTGAGTATTGGCATCATCCAAGCTGCTAGCAGCGACGGCATGCTCTACCAGCTCCAGTAGTTCTGTCGCAGTCACCGTAATCAGGGTCAGATTATTATTGAAGCTCAGCGTGTTGGCAATATCCGTCTCGGAAATACCGCCCTCTGGCTTGACGATGTTGCCCTCGGCATTCACCACTGCTTCGGTGGGCAGCTCTTCTGCTGAGCCAGTGCCACCAGGGGGGACAATCACCTGACCTATATCATCGCGGATACCACCGCCGTTCTTGAGGGATAGGACG
>CALDHF010000416.1 GCA_937941595.1 uncultured Acaryochloris sp.
GGGGTTCGGAGAGATCGTTAGCTTTCCGGTAGAGGGATTTTGGATGAGGCCAACTTGTCAGCCCAGCGGGTAGTTTCTGGTAAACGATACCGAGGAGTACAGCTGAGTACATACTCAATGGCGCTGTCTAAACTAATTCGATGCCCCAGGGAAATATACAAAGGCTTGGTGTTGGCGCGAGTTCGCAGAACAGCACCAATGCGTTCATCTTTATCAATCAGGGGTTGCCAACTACCTCGGTTTTGATCGACCGGGTCATGCTGACCTATTAAACGAGATTTAGCGACCCCAATACTGGGCAAGTCTACGAGCACTCCTAAATGACAGGCAATCCCAAATCTCCGAGGATGGGCCAGGCCTTGGCCGTCACAGAGTAGTAAATCGGGGGTCGTTTTGACCTGAGCGAGAGCCGCCAATACGGTTGGAATCTCGCGAAAGGAGAGCAGGCCAGGAATATAGGGGAACGTGGTGGGTTGGCGGGCAATCGCTGTTTCATGCAGATTCAAATCCGGCCATGTCAAGATGGCAACGGCTGCCCGCGTAATTTTTCCTTGGGATTCAAACCCTACATCCACGCCTGCAACATAACGGATGTCACCAAAATCATCGTAGGTGATGACCTGAGAGCAGAGCTGTTTTTGCAGTTGAACCGCAGCTTGGGCTGTTTGGGGCCAGGGTTCATGATCAGGAATATGCACTTACCACTTATGGAGCCAGTGGGTATCGATGAAATCCATCACCATCAGAGACCCCAACATACCGCCCATAATGCCGAGAATGAAAAAGATAGGGTTGGCGACTGCAATCAAACTAGCTAGCGCACACATAACAACGGTTAAGAAAAAAAGGATAATTACAAGAAGTAACGGTCTAAAAAGTTGCATATTAAAATATTAATTTGTGTTGCGATGGTTGTTATTATACTGTATCCTTGCTCCCGCCCAATCAAGTTTCTCCCGCAGGGTGCGATAGTAGGAGTAATTTTCCCGTAAGAGTACAAATCTGGCCCGATACGTTGCCATCCAAATATCGACGCGTTGACCTGGCCAAATAGAGGTGCATAAAACCCCATCCATCCAGAGTTTGGTGGTCAAGTCTCGATCGGCCAGAGGCCAAATACTCACTCTCGAACCAGACGGTAAGACAATGGGACGACTTGATAAACTTAACGGGCAAATGGGAGTGACTGCGATGGCTTCCATGCCAGGGTGCAGAATGGGGCCACTGGCGGCGACGGTATAACAGGTAGAGCCGGTCGGTGTGGCCACCAATAGCCCGTCTCCTTGGTACTGATCCACCACTTCGCCATCAATTTCTAGTTCTAGAATGGAGGTAATCATCCGATCTGCCGATGCGGGTTTGATACACATCTCGTTCAGGGCGATGTAAAACGGTTCTTCTTCGGGGGTATCGGTCGGGTCAATGGAGCGATCCGCGACTCGGGCACGGAGCATCATTCTTTGCTGGACAGCATACCGATCGGTTTGAATTCGCTGCCACACCTGCTCTGTGTCCTTAAATTGGTCCGCTGGCTCGGTCAAAAAGCCAAGATGTCCACCAATATTCACGGCCAGAATGGGAATGCCATCCGGGGCTAGGTGGCGAGCAGCGGCCAAGGCTGTGCCATCTCCCCCTAGGACAATGGCGAGATCGATGGTTTGGGTTGCTGAGGCTAGAAAAACGGGATAAGGATTGTCTTTGGGACCGCTGGGTCCCATAAGGATATGACAGTTTTTGGCCTCTAACTGCCGGGCACATTGTTCTGCCCACCGTTGACTGAGGGTATCCCCAGCTTTGTAGACAATGATCACTTGCTGTAACTGCACCCGAATGGTCCCCGCTCAATATCAGCTCAAGAGTCTGTCATCACCGTAACCTGTTCATCGCTATTTTTAACGGGGGGGTGATTCTGTGAGACTCACAGGCTCTGGCACGTATGGCTGGGGAGTGGCGGCTTTTAACATAAAGTTCAGGGAAAATCCCCAAAGCCGGGGGTGGGGACGAAAGAGTTGAAAACACTGTTGGGTAGAGGTAGGCAACTGTGTCCAGGTCTGAGCTGAAAACCCCTGCTGTTCATAGAAAGGAACCACTTCTGGTTTGCAGGCTAGGTAAACATCTTGGGGAGATTGTTGAATGAGGGTTTGCACGATCAGGGAGCCTAAACCCTGGTGGCGATAGTCAGGGTTAATAAACACGTAGGCTAATTCACAGTGAGTGGCGTAGGAATTCAAGAGGGCACAGCCGACAATGGCCTGATCTTGCTCAATGATTTGAAAACGAGACCAGTTGAAAAGCACGCCACAGAAACGCATCACTAACTGCCCCATCACGGTACTGGTCAGATAAAAACCAAGCCCTGCGGTGACCACACTTGTAATCGTTAAGATGAATTGAACATCAACCATGGGGGTGACTTGTCGGTATTGTATTTGCAGCCATAGTGCCAGGGCCAGCAGCCCAATGCGCAGGAGGGCATAACCGAATAATCGTAGGTCGAGCTGGATACCTTCTTCCCAGGTGAATTGCCAAATCATTTTTTGTAAGGCCCATTTGTCGGCGGGGTGAGCCGGTCTTAGCAAACAGTTAGAGGGAAGGGCGGTCTGCATGGGAATAGAGTAATAAGGTCTGTCTATCCATACATATCATCAATAGTTGGCCGAAGTCCTAGGTTGTGATGGACTGCAAACAGAATACGGCTTCTGTTGTTAAGGAAAGAGTTTAGAGCAGAGGATATGATTTGGATCTAGGGATTGCTTAACCTGTTGCCAATCTTGCCAATGGCCATCAAAGTGTTGAGGCCAAAAGTCGGCTGAAATCGAACCCAGCCATCCTGATAAGTAGCGTTTTCCCCCTGCCTGGATCACCAAATCATGAATTTGGTCTAGGGCGGTTAGAGCTTGGGCTTTTAATGATGTCGGGATTCCAGTGGGTAAGATCGCGAACAGAAAGGCCGGTTGGGGTTTCATTAAGAATCGAGGGGTGGGTCGATTGGCTACCAGCAGCACCCGATGGCCATCCCCAAAGCAAGGGGGCAGGATTTCTAAGATTTCAGGAATGATATCTGCTGCAGTTTCTAGGGGTAATAGGCAGTCGAACCATGGGTGTAATTGCTGCCAAGCTCCGCTGGTTTGCATGGACTGGAAGCGTAGATCATAGCGGGCCGCATAGTCTGTGGTGGCATCATCTTCGATGTGGAGAAGTTTATGGTGATGTAAACCCGCTAACACACGGTCTTGCTGAGGGGGATGGTCCGAATCAAATTCGAGGCTGACATGTAACCCCCATAACCACTGCACCAAGGGACGACGGCCCTGGGGCGTTTTCTGTAACCCTTGGATGCTGGCTGCACAAAAACCTTCTAGATAATCTGTGCGATCGCACAGCTGTATCTGATCCTGCATCCATGCAGACAGGTCTTCATAAACTAAATAATAGGTTCGGACCTGAGATTTGATGGGGCGTAAAGCTAAGGTAGCGGATACAATCACAGCACATCGACCTTGCCCACCCAAAACAGCTTCATAAATCTCTGGATGTTTGTGGGGGCTACACCAGAGTTGTTCTCCAGAACCAGTGACGACTTCAAGAGCGATAACGTTTGCGATCGCAGGTCCATACCGATGGCTATTGGCACCAAATCCACCCGCAGACAAAGTTCCTCCCACCGTCAGATTCAGATTGAGGGGCATGATACAAGGTATGCGGTGATGAGATTTGAGAGCAGCGACCACCTGTCGCCAAGTGGTGCCTGCTCCACAAGTGACTTGATTAGGCAGTGCTTCCGAATAACTAATATGGTCTAAACGGGACGTATCTAGGGTCACCCCTCCTGGGCTGACAGACTGACCATTTTGACTACATCCTTTACCCCTGAGGGTTATGGGGAATCGGTGGTCGTTTGCTGTCTGTAACAGTGCCACCACATCTTCTATCTGTCGAGGTTGGACAACCAGATCAGACTGTCCTTGAATGAGGTGTCCAAAATCGGTACTGGCGGCTGCTAGCACCGCAGCATCACTATCAAAAGGGACCCCGATTGCGCTCATTGATTGGGGCAATGTCACCATATCATTGGCCACAGTAGTGGAACTCCATCCTGTTGGTCATTCAGTCGAGGCATAGAAGCCTGGAGAAAAATATAGATAGGGACTAAAAACAGCTATTGGCTGCTATCAATTGGGCGACTCAAAAAATCTAATCTGATCAGCCAAAAATTTTTCTACCCCAAACTCTTTAGTCTGGGAAAAAGCAGAAACTGAGTTGCAGCCTTCCTCCGAGATAGTCTGTCGTCATCGGAAATTGGAAAGAAAATTAATATCCAGATTCTATAAAGCTATCTAAAGTCAAATCGTTTGAACAACTAACCTGTTGTCTGACAAATCTTAAAAACCTGATGTCAATCACGAGGGAGTAAGCGGTCAGCCGTCTAAGTATACGAATGGACGATTTTTCTGCATAATTATCATCAAAATTAGCTGGGTTTTGGCGAAATTAAGGCACATTAGACCCAGGAAATATTCATCCATGATTAAGTAAGGCTGACCTTAGTGCTTACTATTTAGGCATCAGCTTATTTGATTCGCTGTTCTGGCGTTATCCAGTTTCTGCCGTTGCGGCAAAACTACATTTTTCATCATATAGTCAACTGTATGCTGATTAATCCAGCCCCTATCTGACAACAACTTGCCGATCGGCTTACTCACCGTTTGTTGCTCCTGTAAAACTTCTTCAAGCTGAGCATGGGTGACTAAATTTGCTTCCAATAGATAGCAACCCAAAGGTTTGTGGGCAAAGGGGGACAGTGTTGCAGGGGTTGGAGTCTTGAGTCGATCAGTATAAATATTGTTCTGATTAACAACCTTGAGATAATCGAGATATTCGCTTTCCAACCTCTTGGGAGAGGGATGAATTTGGGCTTGACGAGCAAAAGCCAACAATTCATTCATCAGATTTGTGAAAACGTCAAAGGTTTTGTCCACAGCAATAAACGCGGCTTGGCGCTCTTCCTCAGATAACTCCACTGCTTCAATAGCTTGACGAGAGGCTGCTGAACAAAACGTATGGCCAGTATCGACTTCTAGATGACCAGCCCCAAAATAGTCATACTCATTCTGGGTGGTATTTTTTAATTCACGGGCTGGAATCGCGGAATGGGCCAGTAGGATATTACCCGTTGACTCAGTTGCTTCAATAATCGTAAACTTCCGAACCGGACTAGCTTGATAAGTCGCGTTGTACAGGTAGTAGGCAGCAGCCCGGGCGTGAATAGTTTGATCATTCCATAGAAACTCGAGAGCATCATTGAAACTCAAGGCGTGATTAAAGCCTAGTTTCTCCATGTCACTCAGCAGCCATGGCCAGTGATGGTCATCTTCATAGGTATGAACGTTAATAATTTCTTGAATATGATCCGGGGCAGGTTCTTGCCGAAAAACTTTGCGGTTTAACTCTCCAAAACTCATCGCGAAGGGTGCGATACATGGAGCAAAAGCCAATCTTTGCTTTGGGTCTATGGTTGTATCCTTCAGGAAATTAAAGAGTGGTAATTGGGAGAATTCCTGTTTCTTCTGGTTGATATGTGCAAGAACTTTTTTCATCTCGATCCCCTATTAGATGGATAAAATACTTGGAACATTTTTTTGTTGGAACACAACTATTGTCTGAAACCAAATATTTAGGAAAGTGCACTCGTCTCTCACTTGCGTTGACCATTATTACAGATGAATTATATTTCGTGCAAAAGAAATAATAAATATTCTTGACTGAAACTACAATAATATTTCAGTCTACTAATTCATGGGAATCTCTTTGTGAATTGTTTTAAGAAAAGGTATTTTTTTGCCGTTAATTTTTTATTTGATCTGGACGTCTTTGGGAGTGTTTGTGTTCAGTAATTGTGGCGCTGTAATACCCTTGGAGTAAAGTCTAGAAAAGAGTTTGAAGATTATTAGATAAAGGTGTATGAGCAAAAAACGTATAGTGAATGCCAAAAAAAAGACCAGAAATTAGAATAACTATTTTTCGTTTTTAATCAATTATTGGTGCGTAGTTTTAATGGCGATCTACTCAAAATTTGTATCTTGTGAGCCAGATAGAGCAAATAAAGCTGCTTTGTGTATCATTGCTTAACGGGTTGTTGCTCCTGGCTGGATATCCGCAGTTCATTGTGGAAAAGATGGCAAACAAGAATGCTATCTTTTCCTCGAAATGTGTTGTCTGGCTATTTTTACTGGGGCTAAGTCTACGATTTTAGTGATGCCATCACTTTAGATTTTGGTGAGAAGCGACAGATGGGGCAGTCGTTCTTGTTTCAAATATGCCCTAACCCTTAGTGGATTGTGATTTCTGACTTCGGTTTTGTGAATTGAGTCTGAAAAAGATTAGCCTTGGACTTTGTTGCTCTATCGAAAGTCCAAAAATAAGTCTTTTTCATAAGCTCAATTTTAGTTTTGTTGACTGAGCACAATAGTAAAATATAGCTAGACTGATTTGATAACCCTATCCAAGGCGTTACTCCTTTTTTCTAACTCAACCCTGCTGAGTCACAATGACAAATATTCTTATCATTGAAGATGAGCCCCAAATCCGAGATATTATTCAAGAAATATTGGAATGTGAAGGATATCGGACATTAGAAGCAGAAAATGGCTTGACAGGGTTGCAAATTGCTCAACAAAGTTCCCCAGACTTGATTGTCTGTGATGTGATGATGCCTGAGCTAGATGGTTTTGATGTCTTGGCAGGGATTCGCCAAGATCCTGGGATCGGCAATATTCCCATGATTTTTTTAACTGCTAAGACAGATCGGGCCAGTGTTCGCAAAGGTATGAACCTAGGGGCAGATGATTACATCACCAAGCCCTTTACGCATTTGGAATTGCTGAGTGCCATCGATGCGCGGCTTAAAAAGCAGGCTCTGATGGCGCAACACTATACTCAGACGATTCAGGGATTAGAAGCGGGTTTAAATGCCCTGACCTACTATGATCATCTGACGCAATTACCCAATCGCCGATTGCTCCAAGAGCAATTTCAGCATATTCAGGCCGAAGCGCAGACTGCCAAGACGCTGGATTCGCTGATCCTGATGGGTATTGATCGGTTTGAGTGGATTCGGAGTACCCTCGGTAGTCCAGCAAGTGATCAACTGATTTTAGCGATTGCCCAAAAATTGTCGGCCCATCGATATATGGGCAATTATGCAATGGCCATGATTGCGCGCATTGGAGCGGATCAATTCGCCATTGTGCCTCGGAACATCAAACATCACCAAGATTTACATCAATTTGCCCAGCAACTTTTGGATATCTTGGCGGAGCCGTTTCTGGTAGATGACCAAGAACTCTGTGTTGCGACCAGTCTGGGGATGGCCTGTTATCCACAGGAAAGTTGTACCATTGAGACGCTGATTAGCAATGCAGAAATTGCGATGTATCAGTCGAAAGAGCAGACTGGCCCCAGCTATAATTTTTATTTGCCCACGATGAGGTCGCACCGGTCGCAAGAATTAACCATGGCTGCGCAATTGCGCCAAGCCCTGGCCCAAGAAGAATTTCAAACCTACTACCAACCCCATATTGACTTGCATACTGGTCAGATTATGGGGGCTGAGGCTTTAGTGCGCTGGCACCATCCTGAGTGGGGGATGTTATCTCCGAGTCTGTTCATTCCCATTGCAGAGGAAACAGATCTGATACTGGCCTTGGGAGAATGGGTGTTACGGGCAGCTTGCCAACAAGCTAAGCAATGGCAAGCACAGTGTTCTCGCCCTTTGCAAATCTTGGTTAATTTGTCTCCTCGTCAGCTGAATCACCCCGCTTTAATTGATATTTTGCGCCAACTGCTGGCCGAGGTTGACTTAGACCCTAGCTGCTTGACGTTAGAACTTACAGAAAGCACCCTAGTGCAAGATCCTAGTCTGGCACTGAAGATCATGCATCAACTTAAAGCTGAGGGGATACAGTTATCCATAGATGATTTTGGGACTGGCTATTCTTCTTTGAGTTATTTACAGCAGTTTCCCCTAGATACTCTTAAGATTGACCGTTGTTTTATTCATGATATAGATAGTCAACCTGCAAATGCTGCGATCACCGCTGCTATTATTCAAATGGGCCATGGTCTAGGCTTAAGGGTGATTGGTGAAGGGGTGGAAACTTTTGCCGAAAAAGATTTTCTCTTTCAGCATAAATGTGATGGTATTCAAGGGTATCTTGTTAGTCCACCCATTTCGGCCCAAGAACTGCTGCTGTATTTGCAAGTTCAAGAATCGTTGTAGGCAATTAATGCTGTCGATGGACTAGGGTGGCTCCAGATTGGGCTGTGGGTAATACGAGCAGCTCACTGACATTGACATGAACGGGTCGAGTCGCACAGAACACGACTATATCGGCAATATCTTCAGGGGTAAGAGGGGTTAGACCGTCATATACGGTCTGAGCCCGGGCAGTATCCCCGCGGAAGCGAATATCACTAAATTCAGTCTCGACGAGTCCTGGATCGACGGAGCTAACCCGGACGGGGGTTCCTAGTAAATCTTGTTTCAATCCTTCAGAAATCGCTCTCACAGCTGCTTTAGAGCCGCAATAGACGTTGCCTTTTGGGTAGGTCTGATGACCAGCAATCGATCCTATATTGATCACATGTCCTTGTTGACGGTGGACCATGCCGGGGACGACGGCTCGGGTGACATAGAGCAAGCCTTTGACATTGGTATCGATCATCTCTTCCCAGTCTTGGATACTGCCTTCGTGCAGCTTGTCTAAGCCCCGACTCAATCCGGCATTATTGACCAAGATATCGACCTGACGCCAGTCTGGGGGTAAGGTCTGCAAACTTGACTCAACTTGGGTGCGATCTCGGACATCCAAAGACATCACATGGGTCTGAACGCCAAATTCCGTTTCCAGCTGGTTGGCCAACTGTTGTAGACGGGGCAAGCGGCGAGCGGCTAATAGCAATCTGACGCCCAGGGGGGCAAAGGCCCGAGCACAGGCCGCACCGATGCCACTGCTTGCCCCTGTAATGAACACCACCTGATTTTGGATCGATACCATAGTCTGCTGCCTCACTTATTCCGTCAGTATTCGTGCAGGAAGATCCTATGCAGGCATCCTAACCAGCGATGCACAATACCGTATCGATACATTACTCACACCTAATAGGTATGAATAGGTATGACTTAAATAGGTATGAGTTCTATTTCTGACCCGCTCTAATGCAGTCTGCCACTAGAGGACTAACCTTATCGACGTCTTGCCACCCTAATATTTCGGTTTCTTTTTTCTCAAGGTTTTTGTAGGTACGAAAGAATTCAGCAATCTCATCTAACCGATGAGGGGCAATGTCTGCAAGGCTTTTGACATTAGTATATCTGGGATCTTCATTGGGGACACAAAGGATCTTTTCATCGCGATCGCCACCATCGATCATCTCCAACATACCAATCGGGCGAGCGGTAATCACACAGCCAGGGAACGTAGGCTGGTCCATGATCACCATGCCATCTAACGGATCACCATCATCTGCAAGGGTATTGGGGATAAAACCATAATCATAGGGATATTGCACAGACGCAAACAGAACGCGATCTAGGGCAAAAGCCTGCATATCTTTGTCAAATTCGTACTTATTCTTGCTACCTGCTGGAATCTCAATCAAGACATTGATTAAACCAGGCTTAGGTTGGGCAGGAATTAAAGATAGATCCACAATTGTTCTCCAGATGTAAGGTAGCGATGGCCGTTTGGGCTTTTGTTCTCTTAGGAACTCCATACTGTTGCCACAGCCATGAGGCAACGACAACACCGGATGTTGAACCTAAACGTAACTAAGACCCCGAAACACACTCTAGGGAATTGCGAGTTATGCCGTCAATATAAATCGGCAACTCGTCTCAGATTTGCAAGGGACAAACGATACATCGCAATGCTGTGCTAGGCCTGCAAACCACTGTTGGGAGAGATTGCTAAGGAACAATGGATAGGGCCGGATCCATTAGAGGGGAGCGGTAGGGGGCGTCTGACTCTCCGACGGCAAGATTTCGATATCTTGGCGTTGTTCCAATTGTTGAATGCTCAAGTTTACGGCTAGAGATAGGAGTAACCCAAAGCCAAGGGTGAGAAGAATACAGCCGATGCCAGCCCAGATCAGTTGCTTTTTAAGAGAGGTCTGCATATCTTTTGCCATGTTCTATTGACATTGTAGAGGCAAAGGCCAATTCCTCGAAACACGGTAGGATTAGGGACAATCGGCTGTTCTCCATGCTTGAGTGTTTATGTCTACTGATGTGCTGACCGTCCAATCCTCACCTACGGATGCAGCGAATACCCATTGGGTTATCCAATCCCAAGGGACTCTCCAAGGGAAGATCACCATCCCTGGGGATAAATCCATCTCCCATCGGGCCTTAATGTTGGGGGCGCTGGCTGCGGGAGAGACAACTATTAAAGGGTTGTTATTGGGGGAAGATCCCCGCAGTACGGCCAACTGTTTTCGAGCGATGGGTGCTCAAATTTCTGAACTGAACACGGACCATGTGCAGGTCCAAGGGATTGGCTTAGGACAGCTGCAAGAGCCGCCAGAGGTTTTAGATGCGGGTAATTCAGGAACGACGCTCCGCTTGATGTTGGGGATTCTGGCTTCCCATCCGCACCGCTTATTTACGGTAACTGGAGATGCCTCCTTGCGCAGTCGACCCATGGGCAGAGTAGTGAAGCCGCTGCAACAAATGGGCGCTCACATTTGGGGACGTCAGGACAATACCTTGGCCCCCTTGGCGATTCGAGGCCAGGCCCTGCAACCGATCCACTACCACTCCCCCATTGCCTCAGCCCAGGTCAAATCTTGCCTTATGTTTGCGGGCTTAATGACGACAGGACAGACAATCATTACAGAGCCGGCCCTGTCCCGGGATCATTCCGAACGGATGTTTGCCGCCTTTGGGGCTGATGTGGCGGTGGACTCAGAGACCTGTAGTGTGACGGTGACGGGACCTGCCCAACTCCACGGTCAAGCCATTATTGTGCCTGGAGATATCAGTTCAGCCGCATTTTGGTTGGTGGCTGCTGCCATTGTCCCTGGTTCTGATGTCTGGATCGAAAACGTCGGTGTTAACCCTACTCGTACAGGGGTCCTGGATGTTCTCCAGCAAATGGGGGCAGAGATGACCCTTGCTAATCAACGGCTGGTAGCGGGTGAACCTGTGGCTGATATCCACATCAAATATAGTCAGCTGCGTGGCACGGTGATTGAGGGGGCTGTTATCCCCCGTTTGATTGATGAAATACCGATCTTGGCGGTGGCGGCTCTCTTTGCCCAGGGGGTAACTACTATTCGGGATGCTAAGGAATTGCGAGTGAAAGAGAGCGATCGCTTAACCGCCATGGCTACCCAACTCCAAAAGATGGGGGCTCGGATCTCTGAACAACCTGATGGTCTAGAGATTCAGGGGAATGCCTCATTACAAGGCGCAGAAGTGGAGAGTTTTGGCGATCACCGGGTAGGTATGAGTCTTGCGATCGCAGCCCTCAATGCCAAGGGCATCACCACCCTTTACCAAGCCCAAGCTGCTGCCATTTCCTATCCCAACTTTGTGGCCACCTTAAAGCAGTTATGGCAGTCCTGAGGCAGCCCAATCGCAAAGCTTCGGGCTCAGGATGTGCCATCTTGAGCCTGAGGACGGTTGATGGCTAGAGCCTAACCCTAAGATAGATCCGCTAACAGGGAATCCAGCTCCGATATTTTCTCTCGTTTATCTGACTCATCGACTTGAGGAACAGCTTGGTCTCGGATAGTACTCACATGAGTTTGAACTTTCTCCTCCACCACATTCGGGAGATTGGCCATCTCCGACGAAAATTGAGTCGCAACGTTGTCCAAACGGGTACTCAAATCATGGAGTTGCGTTTGCAGCCCCTGCAATTGTTCTCCTTGTCCCTGAGTCACAATGGGATCAATCAGGGGAAGGGCATTGATTTTTCCTTCTAGTTGCCCCACTTGTGCTTGCAAAGGGCCGAGGGTAGCTTGCAATTGCTGATTCAAATCAGCACCGGATGGGTTGCCGGAGGAATTTACCGCTGCTTCCCTAACAATACCTAGCTGATGTTGAACTTCATTTACCTGATTTTGGGTATTTTCCATGGCCCCTCGGGCAATTTCCATCTCCTCAGAGATGTTCGACAACA
>CALDHF010000417.1 GCA_937941595.1 uncultured Acaryochloris sp.
GAACTGCACTAGAGTTTGCTATTAGCTTTCGATTTTCTATCACTATCTAGTACCAGATATTCTTCTAAGTGGGTCAGTATTGCGATTTATGTCGCGGAATCGTCGCATCAAAATATATGGAGCCTGACTTAAAAAATGTACAAAAAAGCAAGGATTTTTAATCATGCCAACAACAGCTAGCCCCCATTTATAGTTCTTCAGTTGGTCGACCACACAGTAGTAAGGCTTAATTCTTTCTTCAATAAAACGTAGTCGCTTAGCCAGTAACTGGGCTAAATCAGAGTGGCCATTCATAATCTCTTTTTGAAGAAATACTTGAGCTGCCTGACTAAACTGGTCAAGTCGTTTTGACTTATCGATGGTAACAAGTGATCCATTATGAGATCGATAGAAGTAATAAGGCTGAGGAACAAAAAAAAAGTTGGCTCCATGAACCAAACAATTTAAGTAAAACCAAAAATCTTGAGATAATCTTATTGATTCATCATATTCAATGTCATTTTCTACTAGAAATTTTCTTTTGACTAATGGCTTAGTTAAGCCTAAATATAAACCACCTGCTATAGGTATATCTTTATCGACAAAGTAAATTGGATCAATCTTTTTAATGCCACTAATACGTTCTTTACTCTCTAACAGAAGGGTACTCCATGGTGATACTGCATATTCTTTAATGTAATAAACATCGTCTGCAATCATATCGGCATTTGGCCTAACATGTTGGACCTGAAGAAGCTTTTCTAGTCTATCTGGCGCAAACCAGTCATCAGCATCGAGGAGTGCAAGCCAATCTCCTTTAGCTACTCTGATAGCTTGGTTACGAGCAGCACTAGCACCATCATTTTGTTGATTAATAATTACTTGAACTCTCGTGTCTGGAATTGCCTTTGCAACTGCTACTGTTTGATCTTCAGAAGCATCATCTACAACAATTACTTCTAAATCTGTCTCGGTCTGTGCCAAGGCAGAACAGATGGCTTGAGAAATATAAGCTTCTACATTATATGCAGGAATAATAATAGACACTTTTGGAGACATATTAGTTAAATAATATTTCAATAAAGTCAGTCATCCAATAAGTTAAGTGAATTTTATGTTGTTATCACTTGTACTTTTTTTATCGCTTCAAGTTAGAGAATAGATCCTTTGATATGAATACTTTTCTGAGAACTAGCACCGTATCATTTTTTTTGATATAAGAGGTTTATTCTCTCACTAGCAATAGGGTTCTTTTGAATAAATTCAGAGTTATCTTCAATATTGGAAACATAAGCATTAGAGTATTCCATTCCTGTAGCATTATTGACTATCATGCCAATAACATTTTGTTCAGAACGTATAACAATTTCTTTGACCATTGTTATCGTTTTATCTGTATGAGTTACCATTAGATCGGTCACTAGTAGTATCCCATCAGCCATATTTCCTAAAGCTGAAGTTCCGTCGATATCCAGTAAGGGCGATGTATCCAAAATGACGACATCATAAGTCCAAGAAAGATATTGCAATAACAGATTCATGCGTTCACAACTGAGAATACCGATGGGATTAGCAGGTTGCGTTCCTGATGTGAAAACATTTAAATTTTTCATCACTGGATTGATAGTCATTTCAATTTCTGGGAACCGAATCGAAGTATCTTGAATGACATTAGATAGGCCTAGGTCATTAGAAAGCTTGAAGAGTTTGTGCTGTTTGGGTTGGCGCAGATTGGCATCTACTAGTAATACTCTTTTTCCCATCTGGCTCATGGCCACTGCTAAATGGGCTGCGATCGTTGACTTGCCCTCTTGAGACTCAGCACTCGTTACGGCAATCGTTTTCAGTGCTGGTTCAGTGTTCAATAGTTGAGGATGTTCTTGAATCATGCGATGCATTGCACCCACAATATCTACTAACGGATTGGTATCATGCTCGCCTACTGCATTACGGTCTTTAACATGCGGGATAACAGCCCATAGAGGATAATCAAAAAGGTCTTCGATTTCTTTTGATGCTTGTCGTGATCGCGGCTGTCGCGCAGACAAAATCGGAACTGATGCTGTAGCCAAGAAAGCTCCTAATAATATGCCAAAAGCAACTATGGCAGCTTTTTTTTGGATGGTATTCCCTTTAGTTGGTACTAGAGCATTCTCGATAATAGTGGCGTTACTAGAATTAACGTTCTCTGCTACTTGCAGCTCCTGTAGTTTTTTCAATAATGTTTCATATGTTGACTGGGCTGCTTGTGACTTTCTTGCAAGTTCACGTAAAGTCTGACGCAGTTTGGGTAAGGCTTGGGTACGCTGGCTATAGCTTGACCGTTTGCGCATTAGAGAGTTCAGCCGTTTCCCAAGAGATTGTCGCTGCACTTCTGCAGTCAGAAAATCTTTGATTGAGCTTTGTTGAGGATCGTCTAGTTCCACACGTGTTGTGGGAGCTGAATTTCGGTTCTGAAGAGTTTTCTGACTTTGTTGTTGCAATAAAGATTGGAGTGCGGCTTGTCTTGATTTGAGACTGATGACACTGGGAAAGTTATCTTGATAAATCTCTCGGGCAATCGTTAATTGACGCTCAACGCTTTGAAGTTCTCTCAGTACTTCTTTAGCTGCTGATGATTGACTCAACTTACTGACTGCGATCGCATCTTGATTCTCCAGACCAACCTGCGTTTTAAGAATAGCTGAGCGAGCGATAGCCTCTTCTAAATCGGCGCGAGTGCTTGTAATATCACTATCTAGTTTAGAAATTTCAGTAACAGTTGTTTCTGATTCGATTTCCAAGTCAACGATATTATGTCTTCTTTTAAATCGACTCAACTCCTCTTCCGCCTCACGCACAACCGTTTCTCTTTGGGGAAGCTGTTGGGCAATAAACTGTCTGGCTGCGATCGCTCGTGTTCGCTGGCTTTGGATATCGCGGTAAATATAGAGACGCATCAGCGTATTGACAACATCAGCTGATTCCTGAGGAAGATCGCTCTCATAGGCAATCTTTAATATATCTGTGCCCCCAAGAATACTGACATCGAGCCTTGCAAGAACATCTTCAGGTTCTAACGGTTCGCCCTCTGGATTGGTTAGGTCCAGATCGTCAATCATATTTTGTAATAAAGGTTTGGCATAGATAACTTCAATTTCTGTGCTTAAAGGATTTTGGGTTGAGACAAGCGGTCTCAACTCTCCAGATTCAGTATCAATTTCTTGAAATAATGGCGTTTGGTCAACCTTAAATCTGAGCTTGCCCGCTGCTACATATGATGGTTTTACCAATACTGTAGCTAGGCAAGCAAGGACAACAGTGGTTCCAAAGATGCTAACTACGGGGAACCAGTGTTGTTGCAGCTTCGACAAATATCGATTCAGATCTAAATCCAAGGCTTCTCGGGAATCCATTAGCTTTTATAATGCTTTTTCAAATTAGAAGATTGTTGACATTTATGCTGACTGTGGACCACAAAAGGCGGAGTATAGACCCCTAATCTCTGTTGTAGTAACAACCCAATGAACGGTAAATCATCGATTAAATACCTTTTCCACATGCGTCGAGGTTCAGCCCCCAATCTGAACAACCATTCAAAGCCCATATTGCTGATCCACTGAGGTGCTCTCGGTTTGTAGCCTGCTTCAAAATCAACTGTGGCACCTAAAGCTAAAAAGATTTTGACTGACGGTAGCTGCTCTTTATACCTATAGATCCATTTCTCTTGCTTGGGTGCACCAAGACAGACAGCCAAGACCGAGGGTTGACATTGATTGATCCTCTCAACAATCTTCATACACTCTAGTGGATCCTCCTCGAAGCCAAAAGAAGGTGAATAAGCCTCTACAATGATCTGTCTGCCTAGACGAGCATTAATGTTGGTTTGCGCTTCTGCTGCAACACCATCAGCCCCTCCTAATATAAACACTTGGATACTGGGATTGCTTTGGTGAAACTGACAGAATGCAGGGAAAAAGTCAGATCCCGCAATTCTCTCTTGAATGGGGTTACCTAAAAGATGCGAGGCATAGACTAGGATTTGACTATCGCAAATTTTAAAATCAGCGTGATTATAGGCTCTATAAAACTCGGGATCTTGCTGCAACTTCATTAAATGATCGACGTTAGGAGTATAAACCACACCATTATCAAGTCGCTGAAGCAATTGGATTGTGGATAGGTTATCAATTTCCAAGTTCAACATAGGAACCTTGGTTTGATAGTTACTCGGTTTGTGTTGACAACCAAATACAGTCTGCATGATTGCTTGACCAATCACTTTTAGATCCAGTGCTGGTTGCCAGTGCCTTGCATAATCCAGATCTAACTCAACAATTCTAGCAAGATCAGCACTTTTGTCTTGTGTACTAATCTGCCAAAGCCCCGTTATGCCTGGCTTGATAGATAATCGTTGCCAATCTTCTTGTGAGTAAGCTTTAACTTCATCCAATGTGGGTGGACGACTCCCGACTAAGCTCATCTCTCCTCTCAACACATTGAAGAATTGAGGTAGTTTATCCAGATTGGTCTTGCGCAGGAACCGACCTATGCGGGTAATCCGTAAGTTATTTGGGATCTCAAGATTAGCTTTGTTCGGCTTTGCTTTTTGGACCATGGTGCGAAATGCCCAAGTTTTAAATTGCCTACCTCGTAGGCCAACTCGATATTGAGTAATAAAAATAGGCCCTGGTGAACTAGTAGTAATGGCAAGCGCAATGGGAGGAAACAAAACTAGCATTATTGCTAATCCAGTGATTGCACCCAATATGTCGAGGGATCGCTTAAATCTACTCTTTAAAGAAGGATGATAATGAAGCGAAAACAATTCAATATCAAATATCTTTTCCTGTTGATTTAAGGCTGCCCAAAGATCGTTTTGGCTAATATCTCCAGACTCAATCAAGATTTCTCCTAATCGTTTCCAGTTGGAATTTTTGAGGAGATTTTCTTGTTTTCTTAGTGCTGCAGAAAGACTATGGGAGTCAATAAGTTGGTGGTATATTAGGATTTGTCCTAAAGCACTGTCTTTCATGTTTGCGATCCCCCTCTGTCACCGTTGATAGTCTGTTATTTAAAGAGTTGATCGACTAAAGCTTGCTCAAAGGAAGTAATTCTTAATCGATAAGAATTACTCTCTGCGAGTAGAGCTTATTTTTAGAAACTCTTACAAACCAACCTTGAAGCAATTAAAAAGCATTACTCTTTAATCGAAATACTATAGACTAAGAAATAAACTCTTATACAGACATTCGCAAAAAATATAGACCAAAAATCGCTATCAATAATCTTATTGATAGCAGCCTTGCGTATCTGCTAGAAGGCCTTAGCTGCACTTTAGTTTAAGAAAAATATTAGTTCGAATAAATGTTTTATTGTCTCCAAATAAAAATATAATAACACATAATCGAAGATTTCCAAAAAGGCTATCTTGCAAAGATGGCTTTAATGTGCTTTCGCCTGTACTAGATGTACGTTTTACCGATTCTAGAGATAAACCAAAAGAGACCTAGTCAATAGTTAGATGACAACGTTTGCTAGGTTACGCTTCTTTAATTCTCTAATAGCATAATATCATAGCAAAAGAGGAATACAACCCGTAATTATGCTGAGGCACTGTTTACTTTGCGAAAAAGGATTAAATCTACGTAATTATAGGGGATACCGCCAATCCTGATTCATATGGAGTCATTTATCTGACGTGTCGGGCTGATGACACGAATGGGTATTTAAAATTTCGCTTGCTTATGCTCGGCTAAATATCTTGAAAAATGCCGTGGTTTTCGGGCGGACAAAGCTGGTCACGAGTGAGAAGAGAACGTGTTCTCTAGACTTGTACCTGAGCACATATTTTTTGGGCGTTGACATCAAAACAATGGATATCAATTAAGACATCACTATTCCAGGAAAACGTGTAGAGGATATATAGGATTTGCCTCTCCACAACAATAGAGTTAATCTACAGCACTCACTAAAGAGAGAAGTCTATCAATCCAAGGTTTGGGAAATCACCTTTCATCTAAGTTCAGGGTTAGCTAGCACTCAAGTCAGCCTGGATGGATTCATTTATTAATTCCCTTAGCTTAAAAATCAGGGGTTTGCCAAGGTTGCTGCGGCCTGAAAATAGAGATTGGAGGCCACTATGCTAGTTTCCTTCAATCATAACCAATATGGTTGTAGAACTCGCTGATTCAGATCATGTCATCGTAAGAGGTGAGTCTTCATCATTGCCTGCTATGCGAACTATTTCTGATATCAATGACAAAATCGAACAGGGAAAAGCTGTTGTCTGGACGATAGAAGAACTCAAGGCCCAAGTTGCTGAGATCGGAATTACTCAAGCAGCCCAAAAAGTGGATGTAATTACCACTGGAACCTTTGAGCCGATGGAATCTTCGGGCGCTATTCTCAATTTAGGTCATACGGATCCGCCGATCAAAATTCGCCAATGTTGGTTGGATGGGGTTGCTGCCTATGCTGGCTTTGGAGCTGTAGACCTTTATTTAGGAGCCTCTCAAGCCCCCGATCGCAAGCAGCCCAATGAACTAACGGAAGGGGATGACATCCAAATGCAGGGGGGTGGTCATGTGATTGAAGATCTAATTGCGGGCAAAGCGATTCATGTGCGGGCACTGGGCCAAATGACAGATTGTTATCCCCGCGCCACCCTGGACACCATGATTACTAAAGATACGATTAACCAGTTTTATCTTTTCAATCCTCGAAATCTCTATCAAAATTTCATCGTCGGCGTCAATGGTGGTGATCATCCGCTTTATACCTATTTAGGGCCACTGCAGCCGCGATTGGGAAATGCCATTTATTCGAATCCGGGTGCCTTATCCCCCCTCTTGAATGATCCCAACTTACGACTGGTGGGGGTGGGTTCACGCATCTTTTTGGGCGGCGGCATCGGCTATGTGACTTGGGAGGGGACCCAACATTTTCCCCTGCAAAAACGCCTGCCCAATGACACTCCCATTGGTCCTGCGGCGACTCTGGCCTTAATTGGTGATGCCAAACAGATGGAGTCGCGTTGGGTGCGGGGCTGTTATTTCAAGCAATATGGTCCGTCTCTGATGTTAGGGGTGGGGATTCCGTTACCTGTTCTGGATGAAGAAGTGGTCCGGCGTTGCACGGTCACGGACCAGGAGTTGGTGGCACCGATTATCGATTTTTCTATTCCTCGTCGTGTACGTCCCACGTTTGGTTTGGTGACCTATGACCAATTGAAGTCTGGCGCCATCAAGGTGGAAAATACTAACGTCCGCACAGCGCCTTTGGCAAGTATGGCTTTGGCTCGACAGGTGGCTTTGGAACTCAAGCAGTGGATTGAATTGGGGACGTTTACCTTGACTGAACCGGTAGCGGCAATACCGTGCGATCGCACCTTTGTTCCTCAAGATGCCTGGGGATCTCAAATTAGTCTGGACTGATCTCCGTTTCGAGCTACACTGCTGTCTATTAGGTGAGCCTGACATTCGCAGGGTTTGCTGCTGGTCCTATTTCTGATCGAAATTGAATGTTTAATGCTAGCGATCGCGTCCAAGTCTTAAGTGAGGCCCTGCCCTACATCCAATCTTTTGCTGGACGCACAGTGGTCGTTAAATATGGCGGTGCAGCCATGAAAGATAGCACTCTCAAAGCGGGTGTGATTCGCGATGTTGTCTTTATGGCCTGTGTGGGTATCCGTCCCGTCTTGGTGCATGGGGGTGGACCTGAAATTAATCTGTGGCTGCAAAAGCTGGGCATTGAACCCCAGTTTCTGAACGGTTTAAGAGTCACCGATGCCCCCACTATGGACGTTGTGGAGATGGTCTTGGTGGGACGGGTGAACAAAGAGCTGGTCTCTCTAATTAACCAAGCGGGCGGATCGGCTGTAGGGGTTTGCGGCAAAGATGGCAAGTTAATTGTTGCCCGTCCTCAAGGAGAGTCTGATATTGGGTTTGTGGGGGAAGTGGCAGCGGTTAACCCCCTACTCATTCATAATTTATTAGATGGGGGGCATATTCCCATTATTTCTAGTGTGGCCACTGATGAGGAGGGCCAGGCCTACAACATCAATGCCGATACGGTAGCTGGAGAACTGGCGGCGGCTCTGGATGCAGAAAAGTTGATTTTACTGACGGATACCCCTGGAATTCTCCAAGATTATCAAGACCCCACATCACTGATTCACCAACTTGATATTCGTCAAGCCCGGACTCTGATTGAGCAAGAGGTGGTGGCCGGAGGGATGATTCCGAAGGTAACCTGCTGCATCCGATCCTTGGCTCAAGGCATTCAGGCAGCCCATATTATTGATGGCCGGGTTCCCCATGCCTTGCTATTAGAGATTTTCACAGATGCGGGGATCGGATCGATGATTACTGCCTAGTTTGCACCGATTAACTCATCCCTATTGACTTTTTACCTATTGACTTTGCACCTATTCAACTTATACCTAATATTCATATCTATCATTGATAGGTAAACCGCCCTCATCTATAGCCCTCATTGTTCTTCACCGATAAGTCGTCAGTTGGCGGCTTGCTGTTTGCGAATCAGGATTCTCGATTGTGCGTTTTGATATTCTGACTCTATTTCCAGAGTTTTTTACCTCTCCCCTGACCACGAGTTTATTGGGGAAAGCCCTAGATAATGGGATTGCTGAGGTCCACCTCACGAATCCCCGAGACTTTACGACGGATAAACACCATCGGGTTGATGATGAAGTCTATGGTGGCGGTGTGGGGATGTTGATGAAACCGGAACCCATCTTTGCCGCCGTCGAGTCTCTACCCTGTTTACCGCGTCGCCAAATTGTATTGTTCACACCCCAAGGCCAACCCATGGACCAACCGTTGTTTCATAACCTGGCCCATGAGTACGATCAGCTGGTCCTCATTTGTGGCCATTACGAAGGCGTAGATGAAAGGGTTGCTGAGCATCTGGTTACCCAAGAACTGTCCCTCGGAGATTTTGTGCTCACCTGTGGTGAGATTCCGGCACTCACCCTACTGAATGGCGTGATTCGGCTACGCCCGGGCACGGTGGGTAAAGTGGAATCGTTGAAGAAAGAAAGCTTTGAAACTGATTTGCTCGATTATCCCCAATATACGCGACCCGCTGAGTTTCGAGGCTGGACGGTACCACCCGTTTTACGATCTGGAAATCATGCTCATATTGAGCAGTGGCGGCAGGAACAACAGGTGCAACGGACCCGCGATCGCAGACCCGATCTGTACGCAAAATGGCTGCAAAAATCTCATCCCCCGAGCGAATCCTAACGCCCTCTAACCCAAGCGTTGACCCACACGACAGGGCGCAAACGATAGCCGATGCTGACGGGTCGGTCCCAAGGACTGCAAGGCTTGTCGATGTTTCGCACTGCCATAGCCTTTATTAGATGCTAAATCATAGCCGGGATAGCGTTGGTCCAAGCGAATAATCAACTGGTCTCGCCAGACTTTGGCGATGATGCTAGCGGCTGCGATCGCAGGTTCGGATTGATCGCCTTTAATCACTGTTGTCTGCGACATCGGCAAATTTGGAATTCGCTGGTTGCCATCGACTAAACATAGCTGCGGGCAACCAGAGAGCCTGCATACCGATCGTCGCATTGCCAGCAAACTGGCCTGCAAAATATTGAGACGGTCAATCTCATACACAGAAGCCATCCCCACCTGATAAGCAATTGCCTGCTCACGAATCTGTTGATTCAACACGAGCCGACGCTTCGGTGACAGCTTTTTGCTATCGGTCATACCCTGTTGGGCTAGGTACTGAGCAGCAGCATCTGACAGAATCACAGCAGCAGCGACAACCGGGCCAAACAAAGCACCTCGGCCAACTTCATCTACGCCCGCAATTTGATCCGACCCATAATCCATACCTAAAGTAGTATGTCATGACCTGGCAGTAACCTGTTTCCATCTCCCATACGTAAGTAAGGAAAGATACCAGATTTTCACAAGTTGCCATAGACCACCCCTAGGTCACATCAGCACGCCAACATCCAAGGAATTTGTAAGATTTAGGTCATCTAGTTGACGAACTGAAACCCTATAGACATAATCCTGACAAACTGTTTTTTAAAGCAGCAAGCCCCTCGTCCTTGAGATCCAATACCTGAGGATTCTACCTATGTCTCATCCATCGTCTAAAGTGGTCAAACTTCTGAAAATCCTGATTGGGGTTGCTTGGCTAGATGGCACTGTCCAGCAAGCAGAACAAGTTTATCTTCGTAAAATTGCTGATGCGAGGGGAGTTGCTGAGAATGAAGAACTACGCCCCTGGCTGTATGGGTTACGGTCTGTTTCCAAAGAAGAATGCTATACCTGGCTGGAAGATTATTTAGGCAAAAAACCCAAAACAGCTGATTATCAGCAACTTTTAGAAGACCTCAGCGGTCTGATCTACAGTGACGGTGACGTTGCCCAAGAAGAAGCCAAGTTTTTGACCCAACTCCAGCAGTTCGATCCCAGCAATACTGATACCCGACAATTCCGAGAGTCTGTTACCCGAGCCATTCAAAAACTGTATCAACGTTGGATCAGCAGTTAGGCTGCTATCAAAATCTTTCCAGGGCAATCTCGAACTATCAAATATAGGGAGAGCATTCATCGCATTGACGATTGATGGGAGTGTATGGATTGTTTTGGGAATTTCTTGAGAGTGAGTGATGGCTAATTCGAAACAGATTGATTTGCTAAAGCGGGGTGCTGATACTTGGAATGCTTGGAGAAGGAAAAATCCTGCTGTACCGATAGACCTTAGGAATGCCGATCTCAGAGATATTGACCTGAGCCGTGCCAACCTCAGCGATTCTGACTTCAGTGTTGCTAATCTCAGTGTTGCTAATCTCAGCGATGCCAACCTCAGCCATACCAATCTCAGCCATGCCAACCTCAGCCGTGCCAACCTCAGCCGTGCGAATCTCATCGGAGCCTACCTGAGTCGCTCTAACCTCAGCGATGCTGACCTCAGAAATTCTAACCTGAGCAATTCTGATCTGAGCGACTCTAACCTGAATAATTCTGACCTGATTGGTGCTTACCTCAGTAGTGCCAACCTTAGTGATTCTGACTTGAGTGGTGCCATTCTCAGAGAGGTTAATCTCAGCGACTCAGACCTTAGTGACTCAGACTTGAGGAACTCAGACCTCAGTAGAGCCAACCTCAGTGGTGCCGACCTCAGTGGTGCCGATCTTAGAGAGGCCATACTCAGTGGTGCCTACCTCAGTCATTCAGACTTGAGCAGTTCTAACCTGAGTCATTCAGACTTGAGCTGTTCTAACCTCAGAGATGCAAATCTCAGAGAGGCTAATCTACACTGTTCTAACCTCAGAGACGCAAATCTCAACGCAGCCAACCTTATTGGTGCCCACCTCATAGGTGTCAATTTTTTAAACAGCAAACTACAGAATGCAACTTTGACCAGGGCCTGTATTCAGGACTGGCATATTAATACTGAGACTGACTTTAGGGGGATAGTCTGTGATTATATCTATCTCAAAAAATTTCAACAAGACCGTCGCCCTCTTCTTGGAAATTTTGATATTGGAGAATTCGCTGCCTTAGTCCAAACCTCCTTGGGCACCATCGATTTAATTTTTATTGATGGTATTGACTGGCATTTTATCAATGGTATTGACTGGCAAGCGTTCTTCCTAGCGTTCCAAGAACTCCGTTCCCAATTTGTTGAAGAGAAAATCGGCATTCAGGCAATTGAAAAGAAAGGCGAAACTTGTGTAGTTCGTCTAAAAGCTATCCCAGAGGCTGACAAAAGTGCTATTAAAGCGACAGCCAAAGCACTCTATAACAAGCAACTGACGATCCTTGAAGACCAGTTGGCAGACATAATGAAACTTCAAGGTGCCACCTTAAAGCAAGGTGAAAAATCTCTATCCCTTATGCGTCAGAAAAATACTGAATTGCTCTCTATTCTCAACACGATAGTCAACAAAGACAAAGTTGCTTAACCTATCGTCGCTCCCGTTGGGCATTTATCTGGAGTCAATGAGAATGAGTAGAAAAGAAATCTAACCCCATATCTTGCGGCAAAATATGCGATGAAGCCATTTATGGACGTGACTCATACTGTTCATAAGCATCAATGATTTTGCCCACTAAAGGATGGCGGACAATATCTCCTTTACCTAGATAGCAAAAGGAAATGCCGTCTATATTTTGCAGGATTTTTTCAGCTACAGCCAATCCCGATTTCTGATGGGAGGGTAAATCACTTTGAGAGACATCTCCCGTCACCACCATCCGAGACTGTTGCCCAAGACGGGTCAACATCATTTTCATTTGTGCAGGCGTGGTATTTTGGGCCTCATCCAGAATAACAAAGGCTCGGTTTAAGGTACGTCCACGCATATAAGCGAGGGGAGCCACTTCAATGGTTCCTCGTTCCATCAAGCTGGCAATTCGTTCCGAATCAATCAGCTCATATAGGGCATCATAGAGGGGCCGTAAATAGGGATTGACCTTTTGTTGCAAATCCCCCGGCAAAAATCCTAATTTTTCTCCAGCCTCAATGGCCGGACGCGTGAGAATTAACCGTTCAAATTCATTTGATAGCAACGCCTGTACGGCTAAAACGGCAGCTAAATAGGTTTTACCCGTTCCCGCAGGTCCAATACCAAAGGTCAAGGCATACTTGCGAATGGCCTGGATGTATTGACGTTGACGAAAAGTCTTGGCCTTAATTTGCTCACCCCGACGAGTGGTCGCCAAGATATCTTGCTGCATCTCCTGCCAGTCTTCTTGACGCTTGGTATTCAGAGCCTGACGGGCTGCCATAACATCGACTACCGACACTAGCTGCCCTGTTTGCCAAGCATCTTCTAACAGATAAATCAGCTGCTGACAGAGTTGTGTTTGTTTTTCAGTCCCGGATATTAACAATTCTTGCCCACGCAACACGACCTGGGCTCCCGTTTGCTGGGCAAACAGTTTCAAATTGGTGCCTTGCTCCCCTGCTAGGGCAATGGCACTATCCGGGCTGGGTAACTGAATTGTCAGTCCCATAACCTTTGAATTGGGTAGTAAGAACGTGTTCTAAAAGGGAAAAATAAACCCCACCGCCGTGAGGTTCAAACGGCAGGTCTAGGAATGATCTGCCCCAAATCCTCAACGACGACGCTTTTGGGGCGGTTTTTTGGGGCGATGGGCAGGCTTCTCTGACCCATGCTCATCGAAGATCTCTAAATACACCACTTGGTTAGCAGCTTTGCCTGCCATTTCCAAGATAGTGCGGATGGCCTGGATCGTTCGTCCACCCCGACCAAAAACTCGCCCTTTATCGGTACCAGAGAAGGCTAAACGAATCCAAACTTTACCACTCGCGTTCGATTCGCAATCCACACTCAAAGTTTCAGAAGCTTCGAGAAAGGGTTCTACAAGGAAACGAACGAGGACTGAGTAATCAGTCTTAGCAGTGGAAGTTGAGGACATGATTCAGACAAAAATATTAGGCTTTGGCCTTTGCAGGTTCTAGAAGACTGGCTTTTTCTAAAATATGACGCACAGTCTCAGTTGGTTGAGCACCATCTTTGAGACGCTTGGTAATCGCCTCAACATGCAGACGGGTCTCGTCCGTGATCGGATTATAGAAGCCAAGCTCTTCTAGGGGACGACCATCTCTTCGCTTGCGACTATCTATCGCTACGATTCGATAACTGACAGCCCGCTTTTTGCCGTATCGCTTGAGTCTGAGTTTGATCATTGCGGTCGAGAATACTCCTGTTGGGAAAATAGTAGCTTGAGGGGAATCGCATATAGTCTGTTCATCAGACTAACTCGAATTTACTCAGGTTTCCAATCATATCATTGTAAAGAGGCACTGGCTGCTTTGACAACTGACGGCTAACCCTGAGATATCTGGGCTTGGAGCCTGGAGGTTACAACTCTCCAAATCCTTTTTTCTTCTTGTTTTTTTTCTTTTTACCCATGCCGCCACCGCGCCAGCCCCCACGACTGGGCTGACCGCCACCCATCATAGGATTACCGCCCCCGGCTGGGGCCATTCCCGGCATTTGCCCTTGACCCATTTGCTGCATCATTGATCGCATGCGTTGAAACTCAGTCACTAATTTGCTGACATCATTTTGGGTATACCCAGACCCTCTGGCGATACGGCGACGACGGCTGGGGGAGCTAGACAGCAGCTGCGGATTTTTTTGTTCTTCCTTCGTCATGGATTTGATCATTGCTTCTGTCTGCTTCAGCTTGGTTTCCCCTTCTTGCAGCTGACTATTAGAAATTTTGTTCATGCCGGGAATCATCTTCATGACCCCGCCTAGAGACCCCATGTTTTTAAGCAGGCGCATTTGCTTGAGAAAATCTGTGAAGTCAAACTGAGCCTCCATGATTTTCTTCTGCATTTTCTCGGCATCGGCAATATCAAACTCTTCCTGAGCTTTCTCCACCAATGAGAGCACATCCCCCATCCCCAGGATGCGAGAGGCCATCCGTTCAGGATAGAAGGGTTGCAGGGCTTCTACTTTTTCACCGACCCCCACAAATTTGATGGGTTT
>CALDHF010000418.1 GCA_937941595.1 uncultured Acaryochloris sp.
CTCAAAACAGCGCTGCGGGAGATCATCACGACCCAATAGGATCGGCAAAAATCCGGCAGTGGTGATCTCCAGGAAATTTATCGTCGTACAATTTTATCGTTTTGGCTCAAAAAGATGAATGCACCACCCAAAAGACCCAAAACAATTGCACCAAAGGGGATGCTATAAAAGAAACCCGACAAAGAGGGGGTAATCGTCATTAATACGGAAGTCATATTTTTTTTGCTATCACGACGGTATCTCTAATCTTAAAGGTTTGTAAGGATATTGAGAAGCCTTCCTTCAAGACCACTGCCAGCCCAGAGTTCTCAAACCCTTGCCTTATAACCGTTTAATTACCTTGCAACAGTGAAGGCGATAGGGGCAAAACCAAACCCATGTATCTCAGTGACTGCAACAAATACAGTAACCGACTCTCCAGGTTACACTGAGACACAAGGTCCGTCTGCACAACACCTGGATATGAGCATCGAAACAACAGCGATTTGGGGTCTCAGCATTGTCTTAGGTCTGTTTATCTTTTTATTTATCTTCAGAATTATTCTGACTTGGTATCCTCAAGTCGACCTCAATAGCTTCCCGGTTACCCTCGCAACTTGGCCAACGGAACCTCTGCTGATCCCAACCCGAAAACTGATCCCCCCCATGGGTGGCGTCGATATTACCCCAATCATTTGGGTGGGTATTACCAGCTTATTACGGGAAATTCTCATTGGGCAGCAAGGACTGCTGCGGATGTTATTCTAGTGAGCCATCACCCATCAGCTTAAAATCTCTGGTTCACTGCTGGCCTATCCCCATGCATTTGTGAGCATCACCAGGGTGTCACATCAATTTCATCACTTCCTGAATAAAATTGGTATAGACTTCGCCTTGATTGAATTCCGGTGTGTCTAGAATTTTTTGATGAAATCCTATGGTGGTGGGCACCCCAGTAATGGCACATTCTTGCAATGCCCGTTTCATGCGTGCGATCGCAGTCGGCCGATCCCGCCCCCAGACAATCAGTTTACCGATTAATGAATCGTAGTAGGGGGGGATTTCATAGTCAGTATAGACGTGGGAGTCCACCCGTACCCCAGGCCCCCCAGGCGGAAGATATCCACTAATACGACCTGGATGAGGACGGAAATTATGGTCCGGATCCTCAGCATTAATTCGACACTCAATGGCATGCCCCGTCAATTGCACCTGATCTTGAGTCAAACTCAGCTTGTCACCTTGAGCAATCCGAATCTGTTCAGCAATTAAATCGAGTCCCGTTGTCACCTCGGTCACAGGATGTTCTACCTGAATCCGCGTGTTCATTTCCATAAAGTAGAAATCGCCAGACGACGACAGCAGAAACTCCACCGTACCCGCGCCTACATAACCAATCGACTGGGCAGCCCGGACTGCGGCACTCCCCATTTTTTCTCTAAGCTCAGGACTAAGAGCCGGACTAGGTGACTCTTCCAATAATTTTTGATGTCGCCGTTGAATTGAGCAATCCCGTTCTCCCAGATGAATCACATTGCCATAGCTATCCGCAAAAATCTGGAACTCAATATGTCTAGGGTTCTCGATAAACTTCTCAAGATATACACCCGGATTACCAAAGGCTGCTTCTGCTTCACCCTGAGCAGCCAAATACATTTTCCCAAGTTCGTCGGGTTCACGCACCAATCGCATCCCTCGGCCACCCCCTCCGGCGGTCGCTTTCACCATCACGGGGTATCCCATCTTATCCGCAATTATTTTGGCTGTGGCTTCATCGGCAACCAGGCCATCACTGCCAGGAACGGTGGGCACCCCAGCCTTTTGCATCGTTTCTTTGGCCGTGGATTTATCTCCCATGGCCCTCATCGCTTCAGGCGTGGGACCAATAAAGTGAATCTTATGATCTGCACATATTTCCGCAAACCGGGCATTCTCTGCTAAAAATCCATAGCCTGGATGAATAGCCGTCGCGTTCCTCGTCAATGCTGCCGAGATAATATTAGGAATATTTAGATAACTCTTGCTGCTAGCAGGTTCTCCGATACAGACTGCTTCATCTGCCAGCTGAACATTCAGAGATTGTTGATCCACGGTGGAATGCACCGCAACGGTAGCAATTCCCATCTCTCCGCAGGTGCGCAGAATTCTCAGGGCAATTTCTCCCCGATTGGCAATTAGAATCTTAGAAAAACGCATGTTTCAACTGGAGCTTGACACTCAATAATCTTCTAGCCAGTGGTGACACAGAAAAGAACTGCTGCACACGTTTCAGAACCCAACAAGAACTGCGTGAACGGAAGTTTCATCACACAATAATCTAGGGGCGGTAAGCAGTGTCAAAAGTGAAATCCAGAGCTATCGTATCATGCAGCCGATGCCAAGTTTGCTTAGCTTACGCAGACGAGACAAACTTTCCCGAAATGTTAGGAGAATGTCACCGTCCTAGCCAAATCTGGGCAGCATTCAGACCCTTATTCTTCAGCTGTAGGATCTAGAATCACCGGCCTTGAGAGCTCGCCATCCGGATCAGGCGCGAAACTGTCGGTCGCATCTTCTGGTGGTGCTTCTCTGCGTGCAGGTTCTGGTGGGGGCGCTGCCACAGCAGCAGGTTCTTCATACTGGGGTTCAGGGTCATACTGGGGTTCAGGATCATACTGGGGTTCAGGGTCATATCTCGGCTCTTCCCGGCGGCGACGAGCGGCATAAATGGCATCTCGTTCGGAGGCCCAGTCTGCTATCCTGTCTTGGGCTTTAGAGTATAAGGCTCTTCCATAACCGATCCGAGACGCAGTTGCGATCGCATCTGACAACCGACCGTCCCGAGCTAAGGCATTCGCTTCATTCAGAATTGGTTGATCCTGAACAGCTTGAATTTCAGAAACCCAAGTGTAAACATCATCTTGAGCCTCACGATACAGAGACCGATCGGCATTAATTTGCTCAGCCGCCTGGATCGCCTCATTCAATCTTCCTGCTTTCGCTAAGGCCCGCGCCCGGTCAAGGATGGGTTGATCTTCAACACGCTCAATGGATCCAGCCCATGTGGCAACTAGAGTTTGGGCTTCAATCCGCAGGGGATTCCCCAGTCTAACTTTGCGCGCCTCTAAAATCGCCGCTTGGTAGCCAGCCATCGTGTTTTGAGTCGAAAATTGGCGAGCACGGGCTAAAATTTGGCGATCTTGAAACGTATCAATTTGTTCATCCCATTGAGAAATCAAGGTCAAGGCTTCCGGCCGACCTGGGGTTTCAGATCGAATTAAACCTGCATGGGCAATCGCCATTTGGTAAGTATTGACATTGTCAAAATTGGCGAAAAACTTTGCTAACTGGAGTTGACCCGTGTTTTGGATGCGGCTTTCCCACTCTTGCACGCGGTCTCGGTTTTTCTTAAAGAGAGCGCTTTTGCTATCCACCTGTTCCGCCAAAGCCCAGGCATGGAGATAGCCATAAAAATCCTGTTCTTTGGCAACTGTCTCTGCTTCACTCAGTTGAATGAGCGTTGTGGCATCCTTAGCCACTTTGGTATTGGGAGGAATTTTCTGCGCAGCAGCAATCGCCTGCTTAAACTCGCCATTAAGCTGATGGTCTTCAGAAATATCGAGGAGTTTTTGACTCCACTTTTCGATAAATTTTTGAACCTCGTCCTTCGCCAACCGCTTCGGATCAATTTTGCTTGCCAGTTGAATCGCTGCCGCAAAATCTTTCGAGCGGCCATAATCTGCAATGTCTTGAGCTTTATATAAATCTTGAAAGGCTTTTTTTTCAATAGCCATATCTCCCAAGATTTTGTCAGCTTGGTCTTGCCAATATCCATCTCCCAACTGCACTAGGGACCGGACCTGAAGCGCTGCTTGTGTCCAATCCTGCTTTTTAATAGCATTGCGGGCATTTTCTAGAGATTCTTCTCCAGCTTCCCAATTTTTCTCCCATCGCTTGATTAAGCGTTTCGACTCCGGTTGAATACTGCTAGCATCAGGAACCTGCTTTGCTAGACCAATGGCCTCTTGGAGATTACCTTTCTCAAGTTCTTTACGAGCAAGCCTTAACATTGACTTGGACCATTCATCAGACAAAATGCTAACCCGTGGGTAAAGAGGGTGCTCTTTGTCCCACTTGGCAGCCATGGCCAATGCTGCTTTGATATCTTTGGGTTTCCCTTGGCGGGCAAGGCGATCCGCACATTCTAAGCGTTCTGTTTCTGAGAGGGTGGCCTTGATTTGTTTACAGTTAGGAGAATCGGGCAGACTAGACAGCCACTGCATTGCCGTTGCACCCGTAAACCAAGAAACGATGATCGCAATTAACCAAGGCCATCCTCGAAATGTGAGGATTTTAGCTGTGGTTTGCTGTAGTTTTTGGAATTGGGTGTTCTGGGCGGTTGGCTCTTGAGAATCAGCTTTTTCAGCTGGATTCAACGCTGGAGGCTTGCCATCAGGGGGTCTGTTACTGGTCATACCTAGAGACTTTGCAAATACTCACAATTAAGGTCAGTTTGTCTGTCAGCGTGTTTTCTAGCATCATCAGTACAGAAAACTATGGTGGAAAGGTCTACCAACCGTACTGCTAACAAACAACCCTCACGTAGATAATAGGCTACAAACCTAAGAATTGTCAGTCTGCCCTCAACGTCCTGATTCCTGACTCAAAAATAGTTAAGACACCAAAACAACACCCTCTAAAGGATCTTCTCTACAACTGCTGACTTTAGGGAAAACGCCGATCAAAAACAGCCTACAGATTTTCAACGAATAAATCTGTAGGCTGTGTCTCATTGCGTGGGCTACTGAGCCTAGGCTTTAGCTGCTAACGCCACAATCTTGCTGAAGCTATCAGGATCGGTGGCCGCTAATTGAGCCAACATTTTACGGTTGAGATCAATGTTAGAGCGCTTCAATTGGCCCATGAACTTGCTGTAGCTCAGACCATGCTGGCGAGTTGCTGCGTTAATTCGAGCAATCCACAAACGCCGGAAGTCCCTTTTGCGCTTCCGGCGATCGCGATAGGCATTCCGCAATGCCTTCATAACTTGCTGATTCGCAATCTTAAATAGGCGAGAGTGGGATCCACGGAACCCTTTAGCCAGCTTTAAAACTTTTTTGCGGCGTTTGCGAGCGACATTGCCGCGTTTCACCCGAGTCATGTCTTCAAGTCCTTATGGTTAATTCGTTAGGGGATAGAGTCCAGGTCATTTCAGTGACTTGGTACTAGGGTCAGAAGCGTTCCGTTTTAGGAGTAGGGCAGCATGGCCTGGACGTTGTCTGCATCCTGCTCACTAACCACATTTTTTTGCGAAAGGCGACGCTTGCGGTCTCTGCCTTTATGCTCTAGAAGATGGTTTTTGTATGCCTTACGACGCATAAATTTGCCACTTCCACTTTTTTTGAAGCGTTTGGCAGCTGATCGCCGAGTTTTGAGTTTGGGCATTGTTCGTCTAAAAGTAGCAGCATCGACACAAACAACGATCATAATATACGATGCTGCATACTGACAATATCCAACAGGGAATTATCCACAAAATTGGCGATTCAGCTGCCAGCAAGATAGCTATGTCTACTGAATGTCAAAAGGTGCCCTAGAAAGATAACCCTAAGTTCAGACCCAGCACAGTATGAACGATTAATAGTGCTAACGCACTACTCCCGATATAGGCATGGGCCGTTCGAAAGCTGCCTTCGCCCCAAAAGTTGCTCACCGATAGCGCCGCATTGGTGGCTAATAAGCCAATCACTAAGGTTCCAGACCAGAAGTGAGGGCTGGCAAAAATAGGTTGTTCTTGCATCACTAGAGACAGCACTCCCCCTGTGTACCCTAAGACAATAAATAAAAACATCCAGGGAACAATTTGGGCATGGGCAGCCCGGTTTTTACTCCCCACTTCTGGGTCTGTGCTTAAGCGACCTTGCCATCCTTTAACCCCGGCATAGGATCCCATCACAAAAATGACAATTCCCATCATGGTGGGATGTCCCCAGTGGACAATGGGCTCTGGCAATCCTAAGCTTTGAAAAAATCCCGCAATGGGAGCTAGCAGCTGTTCCATAATCATTTCTCCTATCAGACTTCGGCAGTGTTCTCAATAGTGGGCAGCATAATCCCCCTGCCTCGAGTTCTCTTGAGAGAGGGGGATTGCCCTTCAAATTCTAAGTGTAATGATTTCCCGAAAATCGTTGGGTCTGCCAACATTCCCTTAAGCAGCCCTTAAGCAATACCAGGGACAACCGCTAATTTCTAACGGGTGCCAAGAAAGCGATTACAATAGCCATGAATCCCAATATTGGTAAAGTCACCTGCAATTATGGCTGTCAAGAAAGGAAGCATGGTCCGCATCGTTCTCGAAAAGTTCGAAAACAGTTTAGAAGCCAAAGCCAGCGATCCTCGGCTCCCCCCCTATGTTTTTGAGGGGACAGGCGAAGTGGTCGAGATCAAGGGAGACTATGCTCAGATTAAATTCCGGGTGCCTGCTCCTACGGTGTGGTTACGAGTGGATCAGTTAGAAGCGGCCACATAAACTCAACAAATAGTTAAGGATAGGTGCGATCGCATCTGGTCTCGCCACAATAGAGGTATGGATCTCGCTTGCCTACCTGGAACTCAAGCCCCCCGCGTCACCATTGTCGGTGCGGGTAATGTTGGCAGTACCTTAGGTCAGCGGATTGTTGAGAAAAATATTGCTGACGTGGTCTTGTTAGATATCCAAGCTGGACGTCCCCAAGGCTTGGCCCTCGATCTCATGGAAGCTCGGGGGGTCGAACATCACGATCGCGTCATTTTGGGTACAGACGACTATGGGGACACCCAAGGGTCTGATGTCATCGTGATTACGGCTGGACTCCCTCGGAAGCCAGGGATGAGCCGGGATGATCTCCTTAAGATTAATGCCCAGATTATTAGGGACGTGACTCGCAAAGCCATTGCGCAATCCCCCAATGCCATTTTGATGGTGGTCACCAATCCGTTGGATGTGATGGCCTATTTAGCTTGGCAAGCCAGCGGATTACCCCCAGAACGAGTAGTGGGGATGGCTGGTGTATTAGATGCAGCCCGCTTCGAAACCTTTATTGCCCTAGAACTCAAAGTCTCAATTAGCAATGTCCATGCCATGGTTTTGGGGGGGCATGGCGATCTGATGGTCCCCCTGCCCCGCTATTCCACCGTCAGTGGTATCCCCATTACGGAACTGATGGATGAGATTACGATTAAGCGATTGGTGGATCGGACTCGCAATGGCGGAGCTGAAATCGTGAGCCTAATGCAGGCGGGTAGTGCCTATTTTGCGCCAGCATCCTCTGCCGCTTTAATGGTGGAATCGGTTCTGTTTGATCGAGCCCGGATTTTACCCGCAGCCGCCTACCTGCAAGGCCAATACCATCTTTCTGATATTTTTATAGGTGTCCCCACTTGCTTAGGTCGCCAAGGCGTGGCCAAAGTCTTAGAACTTGACCTCACAGCCGATGATCAGCAAGCCCTCCAGACCTCAGCCCACGCTGTCCGCCAAAATATTGCGACAGCGCAAGCATTACTGGAGTCTAGCCTTTAGTAATATCTAGTTATATCGGCCATCCAAATAGTTGAGAATCCCTTGGGCAATGGCTTGGGCCATGCGTTTACGCCAGGCGGGGCTGCGCAGATTCACAATATCTTCTCGCCCGGTCAGGAAGCCAGTTTCAACTAAGATAGCGGGCATTGACGTCTTGCGAATGACATAGAATCTTGCAGGTCTCACTCTGCGATCGCGCATCCGCAAACTACGCAGAATTGTATTATGCACGGTGCGTGCAAGGCGAGATCCTAAACGAGCGCCAGGAGCATGGTAGGTTTCCAGCCCGTTCACGTCTGGACGGCTCATACTAATTGCATTCGCATGGATACTGACAAACGCGGATGCTCTTACGCGTTCCGCTAGGGAAACTCGAGGCGGCAGATCCACATCTCGCTCATCCGTTCGAGTTAGATAGACCGTCACCCCTTGCCGTTGCAAAATCCGGGATACTTCCAAGCTAATATCGAGGACAACATTGGTTTCTCGTACTCCCCCAATCCCGATGGCACCTGGATCAGGACCACCATGACCCGGATCAATGACGATCACGCGTTTGCCTCGGACAGCAGGTCGGGGTCCATTGCCACCGGGTCTCAGGGAGGTGCGCGGGGGGATAGGGGTGCTAGGGATCCGGGCGATGGGACGCTGTCCTGGACGCAGCAGATTGACGGCAACAGACTGATTATTCAGTCTTTGCACGCCCGTAACTCTGACATTAGTATTCGGCTTGATCGAAATCGTCACTGTATCCTGTTCTGACTGCTCGACTTTAAGATCAGAGACAGGACTACTAGAGCCCAACTTGGGCGCTTTTAGGTCATCTGCCAATTGGGCTGAGTCAATCGTAATTTGATAGTCTCGACCTGACCAGCGCGTCGTATATCGAATGGGTTGATCGGCTCGGATGAGTAACTGCCGTCCCCCTAAATCAAGCCGCTGAATAGTCGCGAGTTGAGAGGTTGAGGCTGCCTGGGCTGTGGCTCGGCTAGGTGAGGCCAAACTGATCGTTGTTCCCGGGCGTCGTGCCGATGGATTGGCAGAAGGACCGCCTTTGGGTAATAGGACGATACCGCTAAACCGGCTGACACTGGCGTACCAATCAGGGCTGTCTCGGTCAACCTCTATCACAAGCTCAGCTTCGGATGACGAGACCGACTTGAAGGTCATGCTCTCAATGCCGTGGTAACCCGGATTAAAGGTTTTAGCCAACTGGGGGGCAATGGTCGTCCCCGAAATTTTGAATTCAATCTCTTTTTTGTTGCGGCTGCGCTTGATTTTGATTTTCGGCTTGCTACCCTTTGTTGACAAAAATAGACCATCAACCGTCACTAAAACATCTCTAATGTCCGATGAACTTTGGGCCACCTCAATGGGAGGAGCAACAGCAGGTTCTTCAGGTTTAGATGCAACAAATTTGGGCGAAGATAGAGGTTGGGATGATTTTGGAGAGAGCGGTGTTGCAGGAGAGGCGACAGGCTGTGAAGATGGGTTGCCTGCAGACTGCCATCGTTGGGGAGTGGGTAGATTAATAGACCAGTTAGTCGGGGAAGCTCCCTTCACCTTCACTTGTTGAGGGTCGAGGGTATAGGCCGGATCTAATTCCACAACAATCCGGGCTGTTTGGGCATCAACTTGTCCGAGACGCACAGAACGAAATTGACGACCTAGACTGCGTTTAAGCGTCTTTCGATCTAGGACAATACCTGGCAAATCGACAACGAGTCGGGTGGGACCTGGAATCAGTTGCACCCTCGGCAGAATTTCTTCATCAGTAGAAAATTCAAGTCGATTCTGATCTTGATCAAAACGCCAGGATTTGAGTTGGGCCGCTTCCGCAGGCAAACAACTCAGGAACACTCCACACAGACTGGGAACGAACCAGCTCAATGAGAGGTTCATCTTCCTTTGTCTATGGTTAGTTTGTAAATTGTGGCGCATGCAATCTCTCCATGGATAAATCGACTCCCCTTAGCCATCCGTCAAACGCATAAGGGCTAGAACATTCGTCTCAGCCCACAAAAGGGGTATGCCAATCTGCAAGCTCTGGGACGCTGAAACGCAGACCAAAGTTTCTGTGCTCGCTGGCGGTAGCACCTAAAAAATAGCTGTAGATGCCAGTTCAGATAGTGGTTACAGGGAGTTCAGCTTGATTAGAAAATCAATCGTGAGCTGTATCCAAGAGAACAAATGCACTGTATAAGTCCTAGTTAGACAGTGTTCTATGGCTGGTGACGACATCGACTTAAATATCAATGTCTTCAGCAGTCGCAGCAGATGCAACTTCCGCCCTAAGAGCGGTTGTGTCCACATCAGACGAGGATTGAAAGACGACACGCAACAAGGGTGGCGCCAGAAACGTTGTTGAAATCACCATGACGATAATGGCTGCCTCCAGAGGTCGTGATAACGCTCCACTGGCTGAACCTACACCGGCAAAAACAAGTCCAACTTCGCCTCTTGGAATCATCCCTACACCAATGGCTAGACGATTAATCTCAGGTTGCCCAAAAATAGTGAATCCTGTTATCACTTTGCCAATAATAGCAACAATAATCAAAAATGCGGCGATTACTAATCCTTCACGATTCTCTGGCACTAGCGGGTTGAGAACACTGACATCTGTTTTGGCACCAACACAGACAAAAAAGATGGGTACGAACATATCTGCTAAAGGGATCACCTGTTCTTCCAGTTCTTTACGCTTATCCGTCTCGGCCAGCACAAGTCCGGCTGTAAACGCACCTAGAATCGCCTCTAAGTGAATGGCGGTGGCAATGTAGGAGAGGACAAACACAAAAATCAAGGAAGAGAGCAGCAAGTCCCCTCGGGTTTGGAGTTTGTCGACCATTGCCACAAAATAAGGACTAAAAAAGCGACCTAAGACAATTGAGCCGACTAAAAAGACAACTGAGCTAATCACCAAGTAAACAATATTGGAGACTTCTACTTCACCAGTTTTTGCCAGGCTAGCAACCACGGCCAAGACGATAATGCCAAGGACATCATCCAGGACTGCAGCGCCAATAATAATTTGTCCTTCTTCGGAGCTGAGTTGTTGGAGCTCAGCTAACACTTTGGCGGTGATACCAATACTTGTTGCTGTCAGGGCAGCCCCCGCAAAAATGGCGGGAATGGCCGTCATATGGAAAAGATAAATCAACCCCAAGGTGCCTGAAAGGAAAGGGGCAACGACACCCACCACTGCCACAATCGCTGCTTGAGGACCGACTCGAATCAGTTCTTGCAGATCAGATTCTAAACCAATTTCGAAGAGGAGAATGATCACACCCAGTTCGGCCAGGACAGAGATGACTTCGCTATAGGATTGTGAAACTGAGATCGCAGTTTCAGTACCGGCGCCAGTGGTGGTTCCCAGAAAACCTACTAACAGAGAGGGAGCAGTTGTAGCGGCACTGGCTTCAGGAAACATCAGGAGATGGAGGGCCGAAACTCCCACCACTACACCACCAACCAGTTCCCCCAAAACAGGTGGGAGATTAATACGGGCACAGAGTTCTCCCCCAATTTTGCTGGCCAGATAAATCACAACCAAGCTGAGCAAAACCCCTGCTAAAATCAGCGGCGCTTCCTCGGCCCCGACGTTGACCTCACCCCCGACGTCTGCCATGGGGAAAGAGCGGGAAAAGTCTAAGGGGATTCCCAAGACCATCTTCATCCCAGGAACCAATGCATTAACCATAAATTTAGCGATACGGATATCTTTCAAACACAAGCGATAGCAGCGCTAGCCGACGGGTGCTGCAAGCACCGTAGCAGATTGCTGAATATCTTGCAGTTCATACTGCTAACGGAAATGCTGTCAGTATTTCTGAGTCAAAAAACCCGATGATTTAAGCAGGGCATTTGCCGTCTGACCTGGTCTAAACGGGACGGCTCAATGGCTGCCACCGCCACCCCTGGTTCAATGCTGGCATCGGCTAGGACGACGCCCCAAGGATCGACAATCAGAGCATGACCGTGGGATTGACGGCGGGAATTATGATATCCCGTTTGGGCAGGGGCAATTACGTACGTGGTGTTTTCAATTGCCCGGGCCTGCAATAGAACTTGCCAGTGGTCTTTGCCTGTGAATGCGGTAAAGGCAGCGGGGACAAACAGGACATCTGCGCCGGCTTTGGACAAGGCTCGGTAGAATTCTGGGAATCTCACGTCATAGCAAACGGAAAGCCCTAAATTGCCAAAATTTGGAGACTCATAAACCTTGGGAATCTCTGCACCGGCGACTACAATACCCGATTCATGATAGATATTGCCATCGGGTAATTCGACATCGAACAGATGGACTTT
>CALDHF010000419.1 GCA_937941595.1 uncultured Acaryochloris sp.
AATAGGTCGATCCTGCATTCTGAACACCCATTCTTCCCTTGATCACGATTCAGTTCTAGAAGATTTTGCCAGTATTGCCCCAAACGCCACGACAGGCGGCAACTGTCATATAGGCAAATATTCAGCAATAAGCATAGGAGCAATTCTTGTTCACGGCATCCATATCGGAAAACACACTGTTATTGGCGCGGGTTCACTTGTCATGACCTCCATTCAGTCATTTGTAGTTGCGTATGGAACCCCAGCGAGAATCATCCGTAGTAGGAAACCAGGAGACAAGTATTTATAAAACGAAGTTTCAGGTACATGGATACCCGTGAATTTGACAATCCGATGACATCTCAGATTAAATTAGCTAACAAATCAAATGATCAATAAAAAATTCTTGGTTTGTTGGTAAGCATTTCGTAGAGGCTAATTCCTTTCTCTCGCTGACTACAACTAAGGAATCTATCTTTCACCACTCAGATGAAATAGATACTTCTTGCAAACAATGATTTAGTATTTTGCCCAAGCTTTTATAGTCATGGTTTTTCTCGACATATAATCGACCACTTTGACCCATTTTATTTCGGTCTTCAAGGGACATAGAAGCAAGCTTCGCGATTGCTTTTGCCATCGCTTTAGGATCTTCTGGAGATATTGATATCCCTGCTTGTGCTTCTGCAACTGGATTATTACGGGCGTTGCAAGCATAAACAATTGGACGAAACGATGCCAGATAATCAAATAATTTGTTAGGGCTGATTCCATACTTAAACACATCTACCTGACGGAGATGGAAGATCAGTGCATCTGCTTTCACCAATAGGCGAGGCACATGGGATTTAGGAACTTTATCTTGAATAAAAACATTATCTAGATTGAGCTGCTTAGATTTTTGCTTAAGAAACTCTTTTTCAGGACCGCTCCCTATCAAGTACCAATTAATTTTTGGTGCATCAGTTTCTTGTCGCAGGATGGCCGCAGCTTCCAACAAGATATCCAAATTATTAGCAGGGCCAAACGAGCCTAAGTACATGACAGCAAAATATTCACTTCGATCTTTCTGTGGCTTTGTGACATCGGAGAAAATATCTAAGTCAATTCCATTGGGTATATAGACAATTTTTTCTCTGGAAATTCCTAAATTACAAATATACTCATATCCATAGGGAAGCAAAACAATGATTTTTTTAGCCTCACGATAGAGATATTTTTCCATCCTATAAAACAGGATACTGAGAGGATGTTTTTTAGAGATCACACCCATATCAACTAAGGTCTGAGGCCAGAAATCTCGCACTTCAAAGTAGAAGGGCACATCATATCGTTTAGCAATTCTTTCTCCAGCCAATGCAGCAAAAGGGTGAACAGATGACCCTATAACGAGATCTGGAGTAAATAATTCTTGCTTTTTAAAAAAACTGACGGCTTCCCATAAGAATGACAGCATATTTAACAGCCGACCGATGCCATTACCTTGATACTCATGTGATGGCAATAGCAAATACTTTATATTTTCTTCTTCTATTATCTGTAGCGGTTTCGTAGGCTGATAAGAGACATTGAGATAAGGATGCTTCGCAGAGGCTAGAATTAATACTTCGTGACCATAGCTGGTCAGTTGCTTAGAAAGTGCATGATGCCGACCACTCATTCCTAAAGATGGAGGACTAGCATAATGATTGATAATTAGTACTTTCATTATTGTGTTGGATCTTTATTTTCTATTGCACCGAAGATCTTCATTTTTTCATTTGCGTATATGATTCCTGAATCAGATCGAATAAAAGACCTCATCGCGCAATAGAGTAAGCATTCCTATACTGGTGACTCTGATCACTAAGATGCTTAAACATATTTGATTATCAAACAGAGTTATAGCCGAATCAAAAAGTCCATTATTGTTATCTCCTCGACAAAAACTGAGAGATGATCTAATTAGCATCGCAGATAGGGGAGCAATAGTTGAGTCAAATCACTCGATAAGTTGAGACGTTTTTGCAAGTCTGCAAGGTTCCGAAAAGGACCGTGGGTGACGCGATCACGAATAATCGACCGGGCTATACTCGGTATCATTCCCGGTATCGTTAACAACTGTTCCACGGAAACTGCATTCAGACTCATCCCTGGTGGTAGGGCTAAACTGTCTGCGTCGTAATAGCAAAACTGCATCACCGCAGCCAAAGGCTGTAGTCGCTGTACCGGCAAAGACAAGGCGAATGCGACATCCTCAACGGAGTAGAACTGCACACCGTTCTGGGTTAATTGGACGAGCTGTTTGGCTTGATGAATGGATAATCCTGGGAGGCGTAGCCAATCATCCACACTCGCTTGGTTGACATCAATACTAACTCCTAACTCCGCGGCTAAGGTTACTTCTACCAAGGACTGAAACCGATAATAGGGATCTGCTAGAATTCGGTTCCTCAAGGGGACCTGTTGCTGATGATTTTGGGTCCAGTTAACGAAGCGATTGAGCATGACTAATAACCATCACAGCTCTGATATGCCATTATCCCAGAAGTTGTCGCCGCTGCTGCTCAAACTCATAGTCTGTCACCAAACCGTCCTGACGCAGGCTTTCCAACTGGCGTAGTGAATCTGCGATCGCATTCATTTGATCAGGCGCCAGGGTCGGTTGAGTGGGTTGAGGCCAAGCTGGATTAAATGCCTGATGAAACCGTTCTTCCCCCTGCGAGAAATAAATCACCGCATCGCAAAGGCTAGCAACACGGGTTAGGGTAGCAATAGGCAGAGTTGCCCAAACCAGACCGGGCAATAAATACACTACCCCCCAGCGGGTTTGCCCCAAATACAGCTTATGTAAACCAGGTAGAAGTAACCCTGCTAAAGCTAGGGCAATCGCAACAGTCCGGTTCTTAGGGCGCGGTAAACTTATGCCAGATTGAGTTACATCAAGAGTCATCAGTCTAGAAAAACACCACATCTAATTGAATGGATTAGTTCTAACACATTGTTCACCTCCCAGAAACAGATCACAGGATAAACCCAGACGTTCAGGAAAGCAGACTGATAGTTTGAGGCAATGTTAACGATATGGCCAGCGTCACCGAAGCAGACCAGAGAGTCGCTTCATTAGTCGGACCACAGGTTGTGGATAATCTGCCCAGAACTGTCGGGGTTGAGCTAACCTTCGCTGACACCCTTGCAATTGTTCCAGCATTCTATGGAGAGTGGGATCTTGGTCCGCAAGCTGATGAGTCAGACAGTTGGGTTGGCGCTGACAAGTATCACAAAGCATTGAAATCGAATCCTTTTGTGGGTAAGCGACAAAGGATCGTAAATACACCTAAAGTCGCAATTGAAAGGGCTTTTAGAACGGTGAGGAGAGGTAAGGTTCATCAATTCTAGCCAAGACTTTTAAAAATGGCATCCCTAGATTTTTCGAATGTCATCAACCGGATGGCCATCATCTGCCCCCGCATCACTCCACAGAGATATCAGCACCCATAGAGTGCCATAACTCAGGCACCTCGAATGTCATGACAGAGTGGTGCACAGTGGGCTGATAGGGAAATGCCGCCTATAATAAGGACTAGGCAAGAACCTAACAGCTCCAGTCCATGACTGAGCATGCCAACCTCCCCCATTGTTTAATCATTGCATTGGCTAAACATGGAGAATCATTGATGCGCCATCCATTCGACCTCAACATCGAAGAACTCTCTAACTTGCAGATAGATGAGGTTGCCCAGCTTTCAGATGCTCAGGCAGCTGCTATCCAAGGCGGTAGCTATCCGGTGTCCCACACCCTAACCGCTGTCGGCCCCCATGAATCTGGGGAATCTGGAGGGGGTGTTTCTACCGCTGCCTTAGGAGAAGAAGGGGGACACTATGAGATTCCTGCCATCCCATTCTCAGGTGGCTCTCTACCGCTACCATATCCGTCCCCTGATGAGCCCTCCGCCACCACCCTAGCCTTAGGGGAAGAGGGCGGTTAATCAGGTACCCCCTCCAATGACAAGAATTCTGATCTTAGGGCATCCCACTGAGGGGCATGTTGTGCATATGCAGGCTGCCCTCCAGCAGGAAGGTGTGCAGGTTCGATGCTTAGAGACCCATCAGTTTCCCACCCAGTTACGTCTCTCCTGGCAGGCAGATAAACAGCAGGGCAGCATTGCCTGGGCCGATGGTGAAGAGTGGATGCTCCATGAGATCCATCGTGTTTTCTGGCGGCAAATTGCTGGCGTTGTGATTCCCAACTTGGATGATCAACACCAGCAGTGGGTTGCTTATAACGACTCGATGAGTCTCTTGCGGTCCCTGATGCAAGCTCAGCCCAGGCAATGGATCAATTCTTGGGAGGCGTATCAATTTCACAAAGAGAAGCCCCTCCAGCTCAGTACCGTCCAACAATTGGGTGTCAATATTCCTAAAACCTTAGTCAGCAATGATCCAAACCAGGTCACTGCATTTGTTCACGCCTTAGACAAAGTAATTTACAAACCCGTCTACGGTGGAGCCCATACTCAGCTCGTGACGGAGGCCCATCTCGAACCCCAGCGATTACAGTTAGCGTTGAGTCTCTCCCCTGCCACCTTTCAGGAGTATATTCCCGGAACCAACGTTCGCACCTATGTCATTGGCGAGACCGTCTTTTCCGCCGAGATTCGCAGTTCTACCTTAGATTTTCGCGAAGATGCATCCGCAGAACTGTTACCCATTTCTCTACCCGATGCAGTGCGCCAGCAAAGCTTAGAGATTACCCAAACCCTAAAACTCCAGTGGACGGCCATCGATTGGCGTTTGAGCGCTTCAGGAGACTATGTGTTCTTAGAAGCCAATCCGAGTCCAATGTTTATCTATTTTGAGCAACAGACAGGCTACCCGATCACGTCAACCCTCGTGCAATTATTGCTGTCATCACGGAGCGTCATGGGCTTATCCTAGGCTCGTTGACTTGCTTCGAGGGGATGCAGAACAAATGATAATCCACGGATCTTGGACTTCAGCAATCCACTGACGTTTGAATGGATCAGTCCGGGATCCATTGGGGGCCGTCACCAAGGCTACCCCCTTTTCCACCTGTAGATAATTAGGGGATAAGTCTAGGGTCTGCGACAAAAACTGACGTATAGCCCGCCGCTGAATCGCAATAGCGGCTCTTTGCAGGCAATGACGATTGATAGCCCCTAGACAATCCTCTGGGGTTGCTGAGAGCGCTGGCGGCTGACCAGGGAGTGCGGCGTCCAGTAACCGTTGGGTTTCCGCCTGTAAAAACGCTACTTCTGCTTGCAAAATATCAACCGTTTGAGCCAATGCAGTCTCAACTCGTGGATTGAAATGGGTTTTTAAATACGGTAATACCTCTTGGCGAATGCGGTTCCGACGATAGGCCAAATCTTGATTCATGGCATCTTGCCAAATAGGCAAGCCCTGTTGCTGACAAAATTCACCCGTTTGGGATCGTGTCAGGGTCAATAAAGGACGAACAAGCTGAACCTTGGCTGACAGCGGACGTTGCCAACTTAGAGCCTGTAAGCCATCCATACCACTCCCCCGCGTCAGATTGTAAAGGAGAGTCTCGGCGCGATCGCTAGCGGTATGAGCCGTGACCACTTGGGGGTATCCCTGCTGTTCAGCAATCTCTGTCAACATCTGATACCGCCACCGACGTCCTGCATCCTCACTTTTCAAAGCAGAGGGAGCCTGCTGCAAGAAGAACGGTAATTGGAGCTGAGCAGCAATCTTGGCAACATGTTCTGCATTAGCCCCTGAGTCAGGAGGCCAACGATGATCTCCATGGGCCAATGCCAAGGTCCATCCCCACTTTGGCTGTAAGTCTAGCAAGAGTTGCAATAAACAAAAGGAATCTTGTCCACCTGAAATCGCCAGTAAGATCTTTTGCTGTGCTGGCAGTAACAGTCTTTGCCGCAACAGGCGATGGAGTTGATCATGAAGGGGGGTCCAAGCAGAAACATGGCTCACGTCATCCCTCCCTAATAAGGAAAAAACAAAGACTGATCAACAGATGGGTGGGGAACGGCGGAGTTTAACAAACTTTTACATTCAAGAGAGAGAAAACTATTAATAGAGTTTTTATCTATGGTAATCAATACTAAGCTAAAGATGAGAATTCTAGAACCGTCAGTTCTCTCACCTAGTCTGAATGCGACACTTGGGATAAGAATTGTAATTCAGATCATATTTTGAGTGATTCTAATTATTAGTATTGAATGAATCTCCTGAAATTTTCATGTTAGACCTCCAAGATCATTACAGCGTGTTGCAAATTTCTCCACAGGCAACCCAGAATGATATCAAAATTGCTTATCGTCGACTGGTTCGCCAGTATCATCCTGACTTGAACCCTGATGATCCTAGAGCAGCAGCAGTCTTTCAGAAAATCTGTACCGCTTATGATGTGCTGGGAAATCAGGAACAACGGATTCTATACGATCATCATAGTCAAAACCAGTCCTCATCTTCTCTGGTTGAAGAATCAGGGCCTGTCGTCCTTCAAGACGCTCAACAATATTTTATGCAAGGGGTCCAAAAAGCCCACCAGCGGAATTACGCCGCAGCAATCTCAGCCTTTACTCAAGCCGTTCACCTTGATAAAGGTTATTTAGAAGCTTATATGGGTCGATGCCAGGCCCGGTTTGCCCTAGGACACAATCGTGAAGTATTGCTAGATTGCGATCATATTCTCCAAATTCAGCCTAACTCTGCTCAGGCTTTCTTGTTTAGAGGTCGCTCCTGTTTTCGTTTAGGGCATACAGATCTGGCCATTGCCTCTTATACTCAAGCGATTGATTTGGAGCAAGAATATGCTCAGGCTTATTACCATCGCGGCATTGCCCACATCAAAGTCAAAGAGCGGTATGCGACTCGGGATTTGCAAATGGCAGCGAGTTTATTGCGTCAACAAGGACATATTGGCCAATATCAACGGGCAGTCGCCACCTTAAAAGATCTCAACAGCAATCCCATCACCATCGCCCTCAACCTGCCCAGGAATGGCTTCCTCTTGCTCAAAACAGCACTCACCACCTTGCCACGACTGTTAGCAAATCCTGGTTATGGGTTACAGGTATGGCAAAGTCAGCTTCCATATCAATCTGTGGGTATTGGTCTGATGTTTGCTGGCCTTGCGACTGGCGGCGTTGTGGGAGGAACTCATTTCGTCCCTCCTGATCTATTAAATATCTCTCAATCTCATCTCCTGATCTTGAGCGGTACTGCGTTTAGCAGTCTAGTTGCAACGGGTAGCTTGATTCGCAAGATGGTGGGGAAAGGGGGAAGTTTGTCAGGAGATTTCTTAGTCGCCGGAACTGCAGTTCTTCCCCTAGGGATATGGGCCATGCTCAGTGGGCTAGTGATGCCCCTTGGCCTCGTAGAGTTTATGGCTTTGAGCCTGTTTGCCTTGAGTTTCACCATTTTGAGTCTGTACAGTGGCTACACCAAAATCGGTCGAATCTCTGAACAGATCGCGGCTTTTGCAGTCCCGACTATTTTGATGATCAGTTACGGCACCACAGCCTTGATTTACAAAGCCCTGATGCTACAACTGGTCTGACTAGAACTCTCTTGTACCATCACATAGCTGAGTTGGCTTAGAAAAACCATCCATAGGAGTGCAACCCTTTACCTAATAAGTTCACGCCTAAATAGCAAATCCACACGACAAAAAATCCACCGGTCGCTAAATAGGCAGGACGACGTCCTTGCCAACCTCGGGTAATTCGGGCATGGAGATAAGCCGCAAAAACTAACCAAGTAATTAAGGCCCAGGTTTCTTTCGGGTCCCAGCTCCAAGGTGCACCCCAGGCTTCATTCGCCCAGACAGCGCCGGCAATAATACCCACAGTTAAGAGAGGAAATCCCAGGCCAATCATGCGATAGCTGAGGTTATCAAGGGACTCCGCTATCGTCAGCCGATTGAGAGAAAGAACGGGAGCTGGTGCTGTAGAGGGAGGGGTTAGGACAGCAGTTGCTTGGGCTGGATTCATCGATATGGCGTCGATAGTGCCCTGGTTGGCATTATCTTGACCACTCGTAGGAGTCCGCAATTCGCGGTTCCGAAAACTCCCTGTTCCAATAGAACTACCTTTGAGTTCAACGGGCTGACCAAACGTCACGATTAAAAAAGCAATCGCTAATAATGACCCTACTAATAACGCTGAATAACTCAGCATCATCACACTGACATGCATCATCAGCCAGTTGGACTTGAGGGCAGGCACCAAAGGCGCTGAAGTTTGCATTTCACCCGGCAGTGTTAAGGTGGCAAAAGCTGTGATGCCCATGGCAACTGGAGCAGTAGCAGCTCCCACTAATCGACTACGGCTCAGCCACTCTGCCAGCAAATGAATGGTGGTGACGCCCCAGGCCAAGAAGAATAAAGATTCATACAGGTTACTGATGGGGAAATAGCCACCTTCCATCCAGCGTGCTCCTAACAAGCAGGCCATGCAGAGATTTGCGATTGCCATACCTGCAGTCCCTAACAGCGGGAAGAATGGAATTTTGGGGAACGCTGCTCCTACCCAATAAACCAGCATGGTTACAAATAAGACTGCGAAGGAAATATTATCAAGCTTATTCTGGAGACTGACCAGATCCATCATATTTGTCCTTTTCTATGATCTTTTGAGTCCATGACTCAGCGTAAGCGGTGTCAATCTGTCAACACTCTTACTCATCCTACCCAATTACTGGCATCGGATGATTGTTCTCCTGGCTGTGCAGGGTCTGAGATAGAGGATTGGATATCCAAAAACGCGGTTTGGGCTGCGGCTTTTTCGGCTGCTTTGATTGATCGGCCTTGGCCAGTTCCCAATAACTGATCCTGTAGCCAGACTTCAGCCACAAACCGTTCATCCATGGCTGGGGCGTGCTCATTGGATTGGGTATCTTGCACTCGATACTCTGGCAGTTGTTGATGCTGGGCTTGAGTCCATTGCTGTAGGGCTGTTTTATAGTTTTGATACGTCGGATCAGTGCGCACCTGTAGGGCTTGCTTTAAAAACTGGGGCTGTAGCCACGGCTGAACTAAGGATAGATCGCCTGTGCTCAGGTAAAGTGCCCCTAAAATGGCTTCAAAGGCATCTGCTAATCGTGATTCTTGTCCTTTATTATCTTTGAGAGCACTGGGACCCAGGAGTAAAAATCTCTCTAAGCCGTAACTCGTCGCCAGGGATGCGAGATTGCGATCGCTCACTAATACCGAACGAATCGCAGACCACTCTCCCACAGATCCTTGAGAATCTACCTCCCACAATAGGATAGAGACCAAGAGTCTAACGACAGCATCCCCAGCAAACTCTAGCTGTTCATAATTAGCCTGAATCGAGGCAGAAGGATGGGTTAACGCCAAGTTCAATAAATCCCAGCGGATGGGAGCCGTCGTAGTTAGCCCCAACCTCTCAATTAGCTTTTCCAATTGCCGGTGGCGTTGAGGAGTGCAGCGAGACATATCTATTCCGAACAGAGTCACACTTGGCTAACTTAACCTAGTTCAGCGGCCAACCCTAAAGTCAGTTTCCTAGTCTTCAGGGTTGCTGGGCCGTAGCTAATGCGAACACAGTCTGCAAAATCCGATAGTTCTCCTGCGCCGTGTATTTAGCAACAAACTCCGCCCGCGCCTGCTTCCGCATTTTTCCCCACGCTTGGGGATGGGTTAAGGCCCACTCTACCTGAGTGGCCAGATCTACCGGATCACCACTGCGAAAGTGAAGCCCCGTTCGCCCAGACTCCACCAACTCAGCAATTGCGCCAATATCCGTGGCAATCACGGGGGTACCTTTAGCAAAAGCCTCAATAACGACCCGACCAAAGGTCTCATACCATTTTGACGGCATAATCAACATCATGGCTTGTCCCATCAACTCATAGACTTCTAGCAATTTCTTTGGCCCTAACCACTCCACAGAAGAAAAGTGAGTGAGGGTCTCAGCCAGATGTTCTCCTAAGGGGCCATCTCCCACAATTTTTAAGGGCAATTTACCATCCAATGTTTGCCATGCAGCCAGTAAGGTATCTAACCCTTTTTCTTCTGAAAGTCTGCCCACATATAGTGCATATCCGCCTTGCCCTGCACCTATGCCTGGATCAGGATGCACGAAATTTGGCTTGACAATGATTTTTTCGGGTTCAAGACCGCTTTGAATAAATTTCTGACGCACAAATTGTGTCGGAGCCACATACACATCCACCTTTTTTCGCCAGGTGTCTAGGGTCCGATGAAGCATCATCGCCAAGGCCGTGGCCCCACTGGCTGGTAAACTGTCTCGATAACAACGATGCCGAATACCTGCCCATGGAATCTTTTTTCCCAAACACGCTTCACAAGGCTGGTTATCGCGAAAGAAGAGAGCGTTCAGACAAGATATTCGATAGTTGCGAAGCGACTGGACCACAGGCACTCCTTCAGCCTGAGCGGCGAAATAAACCGAAGGGGAAATCAGCGGGAAGAAATTCTGGACATGGACGACATCATAGGCAGTGTGTTGTAGCTGCATTCTAATCAGCTCATAACTTTCTTGAGACCATGCTGCTCTAATGCCTGTCTGCCACAATCCCAAAGCAGCAATACGTTTGTTATATTCCTCATAAAAACCAACTTGATGCCCCATCTCTCGCAGAAGATTAGCTTCAGCCGTAAAAGATTCATCTTCCCCACCTCGATTGAGGTAATGGTTATGGATGTTGAGAATGTGCACTCGCAAGTTCCGTACTAGATCGCCATGGGGCAATTCCGTTCATAATACTCTTTGAAGATAAATCTTGGTGCATAACTAGACAGTAGACATTAGCAATTCCAGGAATTCATCATAGGCGGGCTAGTCAAGATAGTGGGTCTATTCTGGGTACAGGAGTTTGGGGTTGAAGTCGTTTATTTTCTAACATCCCATCATAAATATCTTCTAAAATCTGAGTTTGTTGATGGACATCAAAGTTGTCTAGGACCGACTGCCGGCCATTAACACTCAGCCTTTGCCAAACCGAGATATCTTGCAAGAGCACCAAAATATAGCGCGCAAGGGTCTGCCACTCTCGCTCATTTACCAAGAAACCGGTTTCTTCGTGAATGACGGCTTCTGGAATCCCCCCATGACGAGAAGCCACAACGGGTAGCCCCATGGCCTGAGCTTCCAAAACCACCATAGGCAACCCTTCCGAATCTCCCATAGTGGAGGTCACACTCGGCACAACGAATACCTGCGACCGATGCATCCAATCCCGGACAACTTTAGCAGGCTGCATGCCTAGAAATTTATAGCGAGGCAATGTTCGAGCTGCCAATGCTTCTAGATCTGGTCTCAGGGGGCCATCCCCTATCACCACTAAGCTAGCCTCCGGTTGCTGGTGACTCACCTGCACCATCGCCTGCAGGAGATATTCACAGCCTTTTTTTTCGACAAACCGTCCCACAAAAAGTACCACTGGCTCTCTGGTGATGGTTGGGTCTGGCCGAAAGAGATGGGTATCAATGCCAATGTAATGCACCAGAAGTTTATCGCCAGGGAAACCTTGTTGCAGCAGCTTGGCCTTGATAAATTCAGAGACACATATAAATAGATGTGTTTTTTGTTTCAGCGCTTCACGACGGTGGAGGTAAACACGGGTGCTAATGGAATGACGTCGGGCATAGTCATCCGTCATCGTTGCATCCAAACCGTGAAAGGTGACAATCAAAGGCACCCGCACAGCATTTAAAAGCGGCAGCGCCAGGGCCCCACAAACACCAAAATGGGCATGAACGAGCACGGGATTTAAGGTTTGCAGGTGTTGGCTCATCTGGGGCGCAATCCCCAAGATTTTGAATACAATTTCTGCAACAGTCCCCCAGACTCCCCCCTGGTTCACGACCTGAATGCGCTCTGGAGGCAAAGCCACGCCCGGGACAAAGCGAGTGCCGACATAGTGTGGCGTAAATTTCTGCAAGCCTTCGCCTTGCAGCGGGATAAAGGTTTCTGATGCTGGCAATAGACGACCACAAAATAAGATCACAGAGGGTTTAGGATTCATAATCTCTGGGATTCTGATTGGAGAATAGAGGTATAAAGACGAGACAAAGCTCGGCCCTTGGTTTCCCAGTTATAGAATTCCCTAACGCGTTGACAACCCGCGTTACCTAGTCGCGATCGCAACTCTGGAGACGCCGCTAAATCAGTCATTGCTGCTGCTAAATCTCTGACGCACTGCTCGGGAGTATGGGCCACCACCTTAACGCCTGTGTGCTCCGTGATCTGAGTGGCCGGACCCCCCAGATCCAAACAAATCACAGGACGGCCCATGGCCATTGCCTCCAGACAAACCCATCCTCCTGAGTCATGCAAACTGGGATGGAGGAGTATCTGACATTCTCCAAGCCGCTGCAAGGCCTCAACTCGGGGGAGTTGGCCCCAAAATTTAACCTGCTGGGCAATGCCCAGTTTTTCAGTCAATCCTCGCAAATTTTGGTCCTCAGGTCCCTGCCCTAAAATCCAATACTCAGCATCCTGGGGCAGATCCGCTTGCGCAAACGCCCGCAAACCTAAGTGAACCCCTTTCCAATGCAACAGTCTACAAATACTCACAAACCTGATCGCACTCTGTCCAGAGCAGGTGAGCTTCGCCAAAGACGTCAACTCTTTGGTATCCAAACCCGCTTCTGAGACAATCTGAGCAGTCAGTGCCCCTAGTATATGCAAACGCTTGGCCGTTTCCGGGGTTGTTGCCTGAGCTAAAACACACCGCTGTGCCGTCAGCCGAACAAACGGATCATGCTCCCCCAGCCACTGGCCCCAATCGCGCAACATCTCGTAAATCTGGCCCCGCTTCGTGAAATCACACCTGAACGGCTTTGGGGTAGACTCTGCACCCCCCACAGGTCCCCATATCAAAGGGATAGGGAGCAACGCTAGAAAACTAGGAGACCAATATTTGACGTAGGTGACATGGTGCAGCAAATCAAAATTGATGCGGCGATGTAGCCGACGAACCACAAAATAGGTTTGCAGTTGCCAGAGATAATAATGCAGCTGAACACC
>CALDHF010000420.1 GCA_937941595.1 uncultured Acaryochloris sp.
GGTGCATGTGTCTACGACGAAGGGTAAGGGGTATGCGATCGCAGAGCAAGACCAAGTCAGCTACCATGCCCAAAGCCCCTTCAACTTAGACACAGGTAAAGCCAAGCCTTCTAATAAGCCCAAGCCCCCCAGCTATTCCAAAGTTTTTTCAGAAACCCTCATCAAATTAGCTGAAACCGATCCTAGAATTATCGGCATCACTGCCGCAATGGCCACCGGGACAGGGCTAGACAAACTCCAAGCCAGGCTACCCAAGCAATATATTGACGTGGGCATTGCCGAGCAGCATGCCGTTACCTTAGCGGCTGGCATGGCCTGCGAGGGCATGCGGCCAGTGGTTGCTATTTACTCCACCTTTTTGCAGCGGGGGTATGACCAAATTATCCACGATGTCTGCATCCAGAATTTGCCCGTCTTTTTCGGCTTAGATCGAGCTGGCATTGTTGGTGTGGATGGTCCCACTCATCAAGGTATGTATGACATTGCCTATTTGCGCTGCCTCCCCAATATGGTAGTGATGGCACCCAAAGACGAAGCAGAAATGCAGAAAATGATTGTTACGGGCATCAATCACGATGGCCCCATTGCCATGCGCTATCCTCGCGGCAGCGGATTAGGAGTGGGCTTGATGGAAGAAGGCTGGGAAGCGTTACCCATTGGTAAAGCAGAAACCTTGCGCCATGGAGACGATGTCTTGCTACTGGCCTATGGCACCATGGTTAACCTAGCAACTCAAGTTGCTGAGCTATTGACTGAACACGGTATTCAGGCCACGGTTGTCAATGCTCGCTTTGCCAAGCCCTTGGATACAGAGTTAATCATGCCTCTGGCCCAGAAGATTGGTCAAGTGGTGACCCTCGAAGAAGGCTGTTTGCCAGGCGGATTTGGTTCTGCGGTCTTAGAAGCCCTTATGGATCATCAGGTAATGGCGCCTGTGATGCGGATAGGCGTTCCAGATCTGTTGGTTGAACATGCGACGCCAGATCAGTCCAAGGCGGCATTGGGACTGACTCCTGCTCAAGTTACAGAAAGAGTATTGGGGGCCCTGAAGCAGCAACCTGCCCCTAGCTACGTTTCTTAGTTCTTTCTTGTCCACTGAACCTTATTTATTCTGACTGTAGATGACTGTATCGGTTGCCAATCCCGTTTATCCTGTTGTTTGGCGTGATGACCACGTTGAACTCATTGATCAGACCCGCCTTCCCCAACAATTTAGTGTGGTGGAGATTCGTCGGTCTGATGATATGGCCACTGCGATCCAAACCATGATTGTTAGAGGTGCTCCAGCGATTGGGGTGGCTGCTGCCTTTGGTATTTATCTAGGTAGTCGAGAGATTACAGCCGATAACAGAGATGAGTTCTTGGCGGCGTTGACAGAGATTGGTGACAAGCTCAAAGCGACCCGACCCACGGCGGTTAATTTATTTTGGGCTGTGGCTCGGATGTTGAATGTGGCTCGCCAGACCTTAGGGTCTATCTCCCAAATTCAAGATCAACTTTTGCAGACGGCTCAAGACATTGCCGCTGATGATGTGCGCACCTGTAAGGCGATTGGTGATCATGGTCTGAAGGTGTTGCCCGCAGCTCCAGAGAAGCTGTGTATTCTTACTCACTGTAATGCTGGAGCGCTGGCCACAGCGGGTTATGGTACGGCTCTGGGGGTTGTGCGTTCGGCTTGGACTGCAGGTCGGTTGGCTAGGGTCTATGCTGATGAGACCCGACCTCGCCTTCAAGGCGCAAAGTTAACAACCTGGGAATGCGTGCAAGAAGAGATCCCTGTAACGTTGATTGCTGATGGGATGGCAGCCCATTGTATGCAGCAAGATCTCATTGATGTGGTGGTGGTTGGGGCTGACCGGATTGCTGCTAATGGCGATGCGGCGAATAAAATTGGGACCTATAGTGTGGCTCTCTGTGCCAAAGCCCATAATTTGCCGTTTTATGTGGCGGCTCCCTTATCGACGATTGATTTCGATTTGGCGGACGGAAAGGGAATTCCCATTGAAGAGAGGCATCCCTCGGAAATTTATCAGATTGGCAGTACGGATATTTGTCCTCCTGGGGTTGAGTTCTATAATCCAGCGTTTGATGTCACCCCTGCTGAATTAATTACAGGCATCATCACGGAGCATGGAGTCTTCCCTCCTAGTGAGCTGCGAGAGAAATTGAGTCATCACCGCGGATCTTAGGTCGGATCGAGCCAATCTATCCGATCGTTTGGATTCACTTTGAGATGAGCGGTCGCTAAGATTTAAGTATGCGTCTTCAATGCTTAACTCATAGTCTTAGGCGACATTGCAGTCCGTGAGCTAGGGTATCAAGGATAAAGTTGCCCCTCGGCTTGAGGATATAACGGGATGAATCAGAAAGCCAAACAAAGAAAGTTTTGGAATAAACGCAAGAAGCTATCAGGCTTGCTTTTACTTCTAGTCCTGATTTTGGCTGTGCCTATTTATGGATTTAAGGTCGAACCCTATTGGCTTCAGGTCCAGACAGTGTCGCTAACCCTACCTCACTTAGATGCTGAATTTGACGGCTATCGAATTGTGCATCTAAGTGATTTACATGTGGTGGAGCAAATGCCACAGACCTATCTTGATCGGGTGATTCGGCTGACGAATCAACAACAGCCTGACTTGGTTACTGTCACTGGCGATATTGTCACGAATCAGCCTCAAAAATATGCTTCTAGGATAGAGGCTGCATTTAAGGCTATAAAAGCCCCTACCGTTGCTGTGCTTGGTAACCATGACCATTGGTCTGATCCTGGAGTGGTGCATCAGATTCTGCGAAATAGTCAGGTCGGAGATCTCAGCAACAGCGTTTATACGGTGCAGCGAGAACAATCACAACTGCATGTTGCAGGGGTGGATGATGTGTGGGTAGGAGCGGCGAATCTGGATCAAGTCATGGCGCAATTACCGCAACAGGGTGCTGCAATTTTGTTGGCCCATGAGCCGGACTATGCAGATGTTGCTGTTAAAACCCATCGGTTTGATCTCGAGATTTCGGGCCATGCCCATGGTGGCCAGATTGCTATCCCGTTTGTAGGTGCCCCAGTGTTACCGCCCTACGGCGAGCGATACCCCATTGGTCAATATCAAGTTGAGGATTTAATTCAATATACTAATCGAGGAATTGGGATGGTTAGTCCTCGGGTAAGGCTAAACAGTCGGCCTGAAATCACGGTGTTTCAGCTCTCATCGTCTACAGCATCTTGAAGAGTCCATGGGGTTGTCTATACTCCACTTTGTCTGAGCCGAGATATTGAGCTAACAGAATATACGGGTTGGTGACCTAAGCTTGGGCAATGTTCTTAGGGGCAGAATTTAGGGAAGGGCGTAAACAAAGGTA
>CALDHF010000421.1 GCA_937941595.1 uncultured Acaryochloris sp.
CCAAAATGTGGGACCAGTCGAACCCGTTATAAGATTGCTTATACAGGAGATCGGTTTAGATGCACCGCTAAAAGCTCTACAGGACGAACCATCCCTATCAGAGTCTCTGTAAAAACTGATTATGGTCAGGTGCTTGTGACCTGGCCACGTTAATCACCACTGCTTTGCAAGCATGAGCTCTCTTGGAAACTGGGGTTTGATGAATTGTGACTATTATTCTGGTGTGGTATGGCATTGTCCTGCCAGCGCTGAGCCAAATCTTTCGTCATCAGACGCCAAGAGAATGCTGCCGTTCTTACCCGGAATTAACTCTAATGCTTCAACCTTATTGAACTTGAACCGATAGAGAGGGACTAAATCTGCAGGACCCGCAAACTTTAGTTCACCGTTACGACCAGGTATCGAGGCGCTGAAGTGAAAGCTGCCCGCGACATACATTGCAGATTGAAAAGGGCCTAAATCGCCGGGATCACTGGCTGCAGTGATGTAGAGTAGGCCACCGGGGTCGACTTTCAAATCTGAAATATGCCGAACTTGACTGCTGGGCCAAGGCACCTGTAAGGGGGTAGATCCTGTAGCAACCATTTCGGATTGCTTGGGATTGTAAGTTCCCCAAAATAGCATCCCAGGTTTAGAATCCTCTCCCCGATCTGCCCAAACCGCAATCAGTTGATCTTTAATCCGCTGCAGGGCAAACCCTTCGATATTTATTGGTAAAGAGCTGAGAGAAATTTGCAAGGTGTGCAGAACCGTTAAGGTCTTGGTTGGAAGATCCAGTCGCAGATGGTAAACCTGTCCCAAACTTGTAACAGCAACATACTCCGTTCGATTCGTGTTGGGCACCACCGTCAATGCCTCTAGATCAAGGGGGAGATCATCGGCTTGAGGCCACGAGAGGGATTGATATTGCACGGGTCCATGGGCAGGTACTTTCATCAAAGCAATTCGAGGCTGCTCAGCATCACCTTTATTATCATGAACCGCTAAAAACTGACAGATATCGTCTTGCTGTTGGACCCAGGCTAAACCACTAATCCCCTTACGTTTACCCGGTTGCACAGGCCGCCACTGCCAACTAGGATTAGCCGCCACTGCTAATCCCCATGTACTGCTCAGCAAGAGTGCCAGCAGATGCACCAGTACTCTATGACTACCTTTATTCATAATGTTGCAGGCAATATTGCAGGCACCGAAGTTCCTTTTGACTCAAATTGATGAGGCTGGGCACCAGAATTAGTTCTCAGCAGGGTCTGCTGGAGCTGACTCCTCAGGTGTAGGTGGTGTCTCTTCAGAAGGGGCGGTTGGTGCTGACTCCTCAGGTGTAGGTGCTGACTCTGTAGAAGGGGCGGTTGGAGCTGACTCCTCAGGTGTAGGTGCTGTCTCTTCAGAAGGCTTTTCAGGGGTGTCAGAAGGGGAATCAGATGGATCTGTCGGAGAGGTTGGCGGTGTCTCTCCACCTGGAACTTGTCCTCCCATAAATCCACCCAAAAGAGAACTACCCGACTTTAGGAGTTTCTGGGCCTCGGGTACATTTATTTTCAACCTTTGAGTGGGATATGCTTCTAGGAAACTGAGAATACCTAAGCCATCTTTAGAAGCTGCAGCACCAATTAAAGCACTTCTGAGGGCCAATTTTTCTGCCCCACCAGGAAGTGAAGTCGCCTCTGCAATTTGTGTGAGGATCTGATCGCCCTGGGGGGAACGCAATAACTTATCCATAACGACAACATTGAGGGGAACTTTAAATTTAAGCCCCGTCAACAAAGACGCCCGCTCTTCTTTACCAATCACACTCAGAAGAGAGGCTAGCTCTCGGGGAGGACGCCCTGTTTCCGAATATTCTCGTAGATCTGAGACTTTTAGGGAACGACCAAAGGGACCGTAGGAAACGGTGACTTTCTCAGCAGCTCTACCCGGCAGGCTGATACAGCTAGCCAACATCAGAGAGCTAGATAAAATCCAGAGCAAGCGGCGGGAATGACTCATAATGGATGCTTTTCCTTTGATGCGGTTGGAATATAAAGACTAGATCAGTTTTTGACAACTTGGTGGCAACATGCTGTGTCCATCCGGCATGGTCAAGTATGCAGGAAGGAGGCGATTCGGTCAACGGCTGCAGCGAGGGTATCTGGATCTTGGACTAAGGCAAATCGGACGTATCCTTCTCCGGTCTTGCCAAACCCTGCACCGGGTGACGCTGCAACCCCTGTATGGGCGACAAGCTGCTTACAAAATTCGACTGATTTCTGCTGCCAAGGTTCCGGCAAGGGAGCCCAGATGTACATGGTAGCCGTGGGGGAAGGGACAGGCCAACCGATGTTATTCATGGCCGAGACAAAAATATCTCGCCGGGTTTGAAACGTGTCTAAGGTGGTTTGAATATCGGCCTCACAAGTAGTCAAGGCGGTAACTGCCCCGTTGAGAATTCCCTGGTATTGGTTGAAGTCAACAATGGCTTTGATTCTGCGAAGGCTAGCGATGAGCTCAGCATTACCAATGGCATAACCAATCCGAAAACCACCCATGCTGTAGGACTTGGAAAAGGTGAAAAATTCAATGGAGCAGTGTCGATTACGATCTGCTTGGAGGATGGATGGCATTTGTTGATTAGAGAACACAAAATCAACATAGGGAAAATCATGGACCAAGACTAAATCATGGTCTTGGCAAAATTGGACGGCTTCTTCGAAGAAAGACAAAGATGCGATCGCAGTCGTGGGATTGTGGGGATAACTCAACACCATCATCCGTGCTTTCTGGAGCACCGCCGCCGGAATATCACCCAAAACAGGTAGGAACTGATTTTCCGCTAACAGCGGCATCCCATAAATATCGCCGCCCGCCAAATAGACCCCTCCAGAATGAGAGGGATAGCCTGGATCCTGAAGCAGAGCAACATCACCCGGATTCAGAATCGCCAAGGGTAAATGGGCAGTCCCTTCTTGGGAGCCAATCAGCGGTAAGACCTCAGTTTCTGGATCGATAGACAACCCGTATCGACGTTCGTACCAGTCAGCGACGGCCTGCCGAAACGATCGAGTCCCGTGAAACAGCAGATAGCCATGGGTCGAAGGATCCTGCAAAGACTGGCTAATGGTCTCTAAAATCGGAGTCGCCACGGGTAGATCTGAAGACCCCAGGGACAAATCAATCAGGGACTGGCCTGCATCAAGGGCTTGGCGCTTGGCCTGATCCATCTCTGCAAAGACGTTGGCTGGGAATTTCTGAATGCGATCAGCAAATTTCATCTGTTACAACAGCGAAAAGGGTGGGTCTGCCATCAATGGATTAGATACAGACATGAGTAGCTTATAGCACCCTGCCAAAAGATTTAAACCAAAAAGCCCCCCAGACTTGGGAGACTTTTTGGACAGAATGCGGATCTTCTAGCCCACAATCTATTGGAACCGAGGTTAATCTGAAACCAAAATTAGATTTGATCTAGCTTAGACCGTAATTCATCCAACTCTGCATCCACAGGAGTTTGTTGCTGGGGTGTATCCACTGGGGAAGTCTCAGCTGCAGGCAAGGCTTCTGGAGCAGCAGGTGTGCCTTCAAGGGCTGGAGGGTCTAGTTGAGCCTTCAATGCGGCCAATTCTGAATCAACATCACTGCCTGCTTCTAAACTGGCAAATTGAGCTTCTAATGAACCTGAAGATCCTGATAACTCAGCGACAGCTTCAGATTGGGCTTCCATTTGCATGACTTTCTCTTCCATGCGTTCAAAAGCTGCAACGTTCCCTGTCATGTCTACGCTGCCTAAAGCTTTATTGAGTTGCTCAGTCGCCTTAGCAGACTTAGCCCTAGCTTTGAGCATATCTTTCTTGGTCTTGGCCTCAGAAATTTTACTTTCCAATGCCAACATATTCCGCTTCAAGGTTTGCACCTGAGCCGTTGACTGATCGAGCTGTGTCTTCAGGCTATTGGCGGTTTCTGTAAAGGTCTGTTTACGAGACAGGGCTTCGCGGGCTAGATTCTCATCCCCTTTTTGCAGGGCCAACTGAGCCCGACGATACCACTCAGAAGATTGAGTCTGGGCCTGGTTATACTGTTGTTCTAGACGCTTTTGGGCAGCAATAGCCTGGGCAACCGCTTGGCGAAACTGGACTAAGTCTTCGCGCATATCGTTGACGGTCTGCTCCAGAATTTTTTCTGGATCTTCGGCAGAACTAACAACTGCATTGAGGTTTGATCGAACAACCCGGCTAACGCGGTCAAATAATCCCATGACTCAGTTTTTCCTTCAAACAATAGACTTCTATAGCAAACCCTAGTTTTAGGCTAGCGAAGCGTGAGGCTCTCAGTGAGATCAATTTCACTGATGGTACCTGTTTGGTCTGAATGATCTTCACTTATATAGTAATGGGCTTTCTTCGAAAGAGAGGCAAATATACTTCCTCCAACCCATGTAACCCAGCTTTCCAGAACATTCAGTTTAAGTTTACCCACCTTAGATACACTTCAATGCACTGCTGAAACAGTTTTTGATGCAGCGCTACACGATTACTCGAAGAGAGGCTAGATACTAGCAAACTAATACTTACATTCTAACAATCCCACCACTAATCAATGCCCTAGTCAGAGGATATCTGCGCTTTTCCGTCAGGATTTTCACATTTTGTATTGTCCTCAACCCAGGATGTGGCTGCCAGCATTGATTTAAAGCAGGCTGAGCATCCGCATACTGAAAATCGTCTTGATGATTTTCAGGCCGTTTTAACCCTATGAGTCATCTGCAACTATCCCTTCCTGAAATCAATACTGGTTAACTCAAATCAGCCCATAGGTTCTGGGAATTAACATAAAAAGCCTGATGATGAATCACTGACATTGAAAAGCATCCAGAATGCACAACTCCCGCTGCCTAATGACTGTGACGGCCTCCAGCACGATGGAACAAGCGCTTGATCTGAGTGATCGTGGCAGGACGAGTCAAGATCCCTTGGGATGGACTCAAGAGCAATACTAAAATAAATAAAGTCGAAGATACCAACACAATCGACGGCCCTGAGGGCAGATCGGTGTAGTAACTGCAATACACCCCAGCCGTAGTGACGATGGCCCCTAAGATTGATCCTAAAATCATCATGTGGTGCAATTCACGCACGAGCAAATAGGCAGATAGTGCCGGACCCACCAACAGAGCAATTACCAATACCACCCCCACGGCTTGCATACTGGCAATAATCGTCAGGGTCGTCACCGCCATCAGTCCTACGTATAGGGCCTGGACTGGTAACCCCATCGCCTGAGCACCAGTGGGGTCAAAGGTATATAGCAACAGTTCTTTGTAGGTTAACTTGACCACCCCTAGAATCAGCAGCGTAATGATCAGGGTTCGTAGAATATCCGCTGGCGTCGTCGCCAAGATGTCACCAAACAACAAACTATCTAAGTCAAACTTATTTTCGAGGGTAGAGAGCAGCGTAATCCCCAAGGCAAAAAACGTTGAGAACGTCAGAGCCATCGCCGAATCCGCTTTAATTCGAGACTGGGAGCGAATCCAAGTAATAAATAATGCACCGGCAATCCCAGACCCAAAAGCCCCAATCATTAAGTCAATGCCAGTAAACGCAGCGATAGACAGACCTGGCAATACACAGTGGGCAATCACGTCTCCCAAGAGCGCCATCCGTTGAATAATCAGATAACTACCGACGATGGGGCATAAGATACCCACCAAGATGCCAATGGCCAGGGCATGGCGGATAAACTCATAGCTCAAGGGATCTAGGAACCAAGCAAACATACCCT
>CALDHF010000422.1 GCA_937941595.1 uncultured Acaryochloris sp.
CAATCTTCTGTGCTGACTCGCCATATTTTAATGGTATGGTCACTGCCTCCACTCACGAGCCATTCACCATCAGGGCTATAGGTAAGCGCATAAATCCAACCTCGGTGCCCGGTGAGGGTACTAATACATTGACCCGTCGGATAATGCCAAAGCTTAAGGGCGCAGTCACCTCCTCCACTCGCCAGCATTTGGCCCTTGGGACTAAACGCCAATGCATAAACAGGCCGATAATGCCCTTTTAGCGATCGCAACAACTGCCCCCGCCGCCGATCCCAAAGACAAATACTCTGATCGAAGCTGCCACTGGCAATAGTAAGCCCATCTGGACTACTCGCAACTGCGAAGATACGGTTGGTATATCCTGTCAGAACTTTGAGGCACGCGCCGGTCTCTACCTGCCACAGTCGAACCGTTTGATCATGACTGCCACTGGCAACCGTGCGTCCATCCGGACTAAAGGCCACTGCCAAAACACCATGGTGGTGCCCAGATAAAGTTTGTAAACATCGTCCCTGGCTGACATCCCAAAGTTTGACTGTTTGGTCGCCACTACTACTCACTAGGGTTTTTCCATCGGGACTAAAGGCAAGCGATAACACCCAATTGGTGTGGCCTCGCAGGGTTTGTTCACACTGTCCCTGTCGATAATCCCAAAGCTTAATCGTATGGTCCGTGCTGCAGCTGCCCAGGATATCGGTATGAGGGCAAAAAGCAACGGACATCACCCAGTTGGCATGACCTGGCAAGGTTCTTTGACAGGTACCGGCTTTTGTATCCCAAAGTTTAATCGTTTGATCCGAGCTACCACTCGCAATGACAGATCCGTCACCATTGCAAGCAACGGTGAAAATCGCTTGTTGATGACCTGTTAAAGTTTGGATGCACGCACCACTGCTCACATCCCACACCTTAACGGTGCAGTCTTTGCTCCCTGAAACAAGATATTGTCCGTCGGGGCTAAAGGCAGCAGCATACACTTCAGAATCATGTCCGCTGAACGTTTCTAGGCAAAGACTTGTCCTTGTATCCCAGAGCTTGAGGGTGTGGTCAGCGCTAGCACTGGCTAGAAGTTTGCTATCGGGGCTGAAGGCAACGGATAAGACCGAATTGTGATGTTCATGCCCAACCCAGAGCTGTTGACTCGTTTGCGGGCACCAGACTCGTACCTTGCAATCTTGATCTGCGATCGCAAGATATTGACCATTTGGGCTAAAGGTAACCGCTTTAACCTCGTCCAGAATTTCTGAAAAAGTAGAGTGACGAAAGTTTGCATCCGCAAAGTTGGTATTCTGTAGCGACATGCCCTGTAAATTGGCTTGCCATACCGTCAATCCAGAAAAGTCATACCCGTTAACATCAACCTCCATATGCTTGGCTAAATACAGTAAGTTACTGCAGAAGTAACCCGTTTCTTGAGCTGAGCGACCTCGCAATTGCATGAGGAATGCATACAGGCGCTCAATGACAGCTGTGGGAGAGCCAAACTGTACTAGCAAATTATCGACAATGGCCTGAAGAATCAAGCGTCTTTGTGTGTCTCGTACGGATACTGAGGATTGGGCTTGGACAAAGGGATATTGGATGAAACCACCTATCTGATTCTGAAGCAGTGATTCGGAAGTGTGCTGAATGAGCTGTAATGTCACGTATTCCATCACAACAGGTTGCAGCGAGAAACAATCCCCAGATTTTTCAATCAAAGATCGGTTTTGCAGCGCGGCGATGGCTTGCAACAGTTCTCCTATCGGAACTGTAAAGATAATATTGGATTGCAAGTCTTGACATGAAACGGGTTCTCGCTGAATTGCCAGCCAATACATAATCTCTGTTTCAACAGGACTCAGCCGTCGAAACTGTTGATCCAGGAGATCTTTAATATCGTCAAAGATAAATGGTTCGGTTTGGAGAAACTCTAAAAACTGCGAGAGATCGTGCTCAAAAACATTGCGAATAAAGGATGCAATGATTTTCAAAGCAAGCGGGTTCCCTCTATACCGCTCCACCAAACGCGACCAATCTTGTTCATCGCCTGTATAGGAGCCAATACTATTAAAAACGGCTCGGCTTGCTTGCGTAGATAATCCATGGATTCGCAGACAACGAACAGGTAACTGATCTCCTTCAAGCATACTCAGACCTTGAGGTTTTTCCCTAGAGGTCAATACCAGACAGCTTTTATGAGCTGTTTCGCCAATGAGTTTTAGTAATTGTCCATAGTCTTCGTATCCTTTTCTGTAGGTACCTGTGCGACTACCCACCTCCAAAATCGACTCAACATTATCTAAAATCAACAAACAGCGACTTTTTTGCAAATACTGTACAAATCGCGATAACAAATCAGAAAGGGACTCAAAAATACTTGTTTCTTGATGGTGAGAGAGGACTTTAATTAGATTGGCTAAGAAGGGTTCAAGACTGGGTGCATTCCACAAACTTCGAAAAATGACAGTGTCAAACTGATCTTGTAACTGGTGGGCCAATTTGACGGCAAGAGCCGTTTTACCCATGCCCCCCATTCCTAAAATTGTGATCAAGCGACAGGCTTCGTCTTGAATCCAGGATTGGAGAATCAGTAATTCTGAAGAGCGACCGTAAAAACTGGAAACGTCGATGGCTTCTCCCCAGTCCTGATATCTTGTTCTCGCTGAAGTCGGTTTAACGGGAATCAGGTTATCCGGGTCATCAATGTTGCGTGTATTGCGATCGCAACCCGATACTTGTTGCCAATCTAAACTGAGCTGACCACATAATTCTACGAAGGTTGCAAAATCTACTGGCTTACCCCTCAAGAAGTTGCCAACGGTTGACAAGCTAAAACCAACACTCTCTGCTAATGCTCTTTGGCTATGAAAACCATTGCGCTTCAGGGCTAGTTTAGCTCTCTCAATACAATCTTCATGAATGTTGAGCGATCTCGACATTCCTCACTCCAAGCTCACTAATGTGCAAGGTAGTCCTGCACAATGATGAGTTCTAAAAATTTTGTATGAACTAGATACTCCACTTCACCCATCAGAGAAACAGGACATACCAACGAAAAGCCAGATGTTTCCAATTAAATAGAAAACTCAATTAGAACACATCGGATACTGAAAATAATCTATTGACGTCGATCTAAATAATTTAATCAGTATTTTATTTTTTTCAGATTATTATAGGGTCTTCTGAGATTAGCCTAATGCCCAAAGAAACCAGATTAGTACTTATCTGTGTGTTTTTGAATAGTTACGCAAATTTCACTCCATTATTATATTTATTTATATATCCAGAAAAGAAAATATAACTCAGTTGCAAGTCAGTCAAAAGTCAGGTATTTCCTGCTCTTAAATCAGCTAAGCAGAGTGTTTGATGATAGGTAGTTGATTTGAAAGCGTTAAAGGCTTCTGGAAATTAACTGTGTTTCTCAGCTAAATATTATCCTGAGTTAGGAAAAATATTTAGTGTTTTTGCTGAGCTAGTAGGAGAAATTTTTTACTCACTTAGCACAAATAGGTGGCACTACTGTTGCTTATAACAAAGCTCTCTATTGCTGGTTTTTTGCAAACTCCAAATACATGTTACCACCTGGTTTGGAAGCAGACCGGGAAGTGATAAGAGCATCATCCCCCCATATGACCAGATTCTAGGTCCACGCATCGAGAAATCTAGAGTTTTCTCCCTCCAGCGCAATCGTGATTGCTCTGGGGACAGGGTTCTGATGCTGATGTCTTAGTCTTGTGGGCCGTTTTTCAAGAAATAGACAGTTTCCAATTCATAACAGGAGATCAATACTATGGCTTTATTCGAAGGTACAGGTGATATTTCATCTGTCGTTACTGATTTTCAGGCTGCATTAGGCGAGCCTAACAATGGCAATACTTTTGGCCCCGTAGATGCAGGACGTCGTGAAATTAACTGGGATGCTGGCATTGTTCCCTTTGATATGCCGGGGGACTTTTTCAACAAAACCGTCACTCGTGGCGCAGAATTCAGTACTAGTGCGGACTCTGAATTTCGAGTGAGTAATCCCGAAGACACGGATCCCGGTGCTCCCGATAACGAGTTTGACAGTATCAATCCCACCTATCCCGATCAGTTCCAAACCTTCAGTGAACCTCGCCTGTTTACCCCCTCGGGGTCCAACGTCACAGAAGTTGAATTCTTTGTGCCAGGCTCTGATGTTCGAGCAACCGCGAGCGGTTTCGGGGCAGTCTTTACAGACGTAGACCTTGAGGACAGCACCAAGATTGAGTACTTCGACATTGATGGCAATTTGTTGGAGTCTGAGTTTGTCGATCCTGATCCGCAAGGTTTGTCTTTCTTGGGGGCGACTTTTGAAGATGGAGAACTGTACCGGGTCGAAATTACTAGCGGCAATACTCCGATTGGCCCTGATGACGACCCAGAAAATGGGGTTGATATCGTTGTGATAGACGACCTACTTTACGGTGAGCCTCAGGCTGCTGAGACTCTGGACGGAGATGATAACGCCAACGTCCTCACTGGCACCCCTGGCGGTGACTTTATTAATGGCTTCGGTGGTAATGATTCCATCCTGGCGTTTGGCAGTAATGACGTTGTCAAGGGCGGTGAGGGCAATGATGTCATTAGCGGTGGCGATGGCGACGATTTCCTAGAAGGTGGCTCTGGTGATGACACCATCGTGGGTGACAAAGGAGATGACACCAAACTCGGTGGCGATGGCAACGATCGCATCATTTGGAATGATGGGGATGGCTCTGATCGGATTGAGGGGGGTGCTGGCCTCGATACTGTAGAAGTCAATGGCAGCGTGGAGCAAGGGGATGAATTCCAGGTCAATGCTGGGGGTAGTGAGGTGCTGTTTGAGCGCCCCAATCTGGGACCCTTTAATCTTGATATCAGCACCGTAGAGACCCTCGAAGTCAATAGTGATGGGGGAGATGATCAGCTAACAGTTGGCGATCTATCTGCAACCGGGCTAGACTCTGTTGTCTTTGATGCGGGAGATGGCAACGATGTTCTGGCAGGGGCAGAAGCAACCACTGCCTTGACAGCGTTCGGCGGTAGCGGTGACGACACCCTGACGGGTGGATCAGGCAATGACATCTTTGAGGGGGGCAATGGCAACGATAGTCTCTTTGGCCGGAGAGGCCGTGACACTCTTACGGGGGCTGACGGTGAGGACACCTTACGAGGCGGCAGAGGTGCTGATATATTGACTGGGGGTGCCAACGATGATGTGCTATTTGGCGGTCGGGGTGCTGATGACCTCAACGGTGGCATCGGCAACGATATCATGCTGGGCCGAAGGGGTGCCGATGTCTTTAGATTCGAGAGTGATCTCTTGGATGGCGTAGCTGATATTGACATCATT
>CALDHF010000423.1 GCA_937941595.1 uncultured Acaryochloris sp.
TACACCCAACTGCAACGGTGGATTGAGCGGGTCGATCTCTTGATTATTGCCGGGGTTACCCTGGGCATCATTTGGTTTGTCCCTGCCTTGCAGGGGGGCAATCCCATAATATCCATTGTCTTGTTAGGGGTTGTGGGTGGTTTGGTCTTGACAACGCTGACCCTGGTGTTTCGGCTGATCTATGATGTTTTATCTCGATTCCTTTAATGCGTTTCACCCATGAATAATCGTGCATCCATACGTCCGGCCCTGAGGATAGTCGCCGAACAATTTCAGTCTGGCGGTGCAGTGGTGGATATCCAGGAATTTGGCCAGGGCAATATTAACAGCACGTTTCTGGTGACCTTAGATGCAGCCACGGATCGGCGTTTTATTTTGCAGCGCCTAAATACCCAAGTATTCCAGCAACCCGAATTGGTGATGGGCAATATTCGCACCTATTCGGAGCATGTGGGTCAGCGCCTGCAACAGGATCCGTGTCAACGCCGTTGGGAAGTGCCCCGAGTGCTGCTAACCGCGGATGGTCAAGATCATTGGGTTAGCCCTGAGGGTGCCTTTTGGCGGGCCATGAGTTTTGTGGAAACGGCTGCATCTGTGGATGAGATCGCAACCCCGCATCAAGCCCAGGAAGTGGGGTATGCCTTAGGCATGTTTCACCATCTAATTAGTGATTTGCCCGCGGAGCATCTAGCCGACACCTTGGTCGGGTTTCATATTACGCCTCAGTACTTACAGCAATATGAGCAGCTACAGGTGGCCAAGGTTGAGCATCCGACTCCTGAGGTAGAGTATTGCTTGCAGTTTATTAACCATCGCCAACAGGATGCCGATGTCTTGGAAACCGCCAAAGCAGATGGCAAACTCAAGCTCCGGCTGATCCATGGCGATCCAAAAATCAACAATATCTTGATGGATACGGCTACTCAGCAAGCCGTCAGCGTTATCGACCTCGACACCGTGAAGCCCGGTCTGATTCATTATGATATTGGCGACTGCCTCCGCTCCGGCTGCAATCCCCTGGGCGAAGAAACAGAGCAATGGGAAATGGTTCACTTTGATCTTCAGCTCTGTCAGGCCATCCTTCAGGGGTATATCACCGTTGCCAACGCTTTTTTAACGCCCCATGATTATGATTATCTCTACGATGCGATGCGTCTGATTGCCTTTGAATTGGGATTGCGATTTTTCACAGATTACTTAGCGGGTAACGTCTATTTCAAAGTCAACCATCCAGGCCACAACCTCAATCGAGCCTTAGTCCAGTTCAAGCTTACCGAAAGCATCGAGAACCAAGCCGCCGAGATTCATGCCCTGATTCAATCCTTGCGATGACCCCGTTTACGCTTTCGCCTTTTTCCCAACCCCATCCTGATATTTCCATCACTGGCACGGTGCAACGACAAGCGAATCAACTTGCGATCGCATTCACCCTAGCGGGCAATCTAGACCAAGTCAGAATTCCCACACCCTCCCCAACCCCGACGCGTCAATATGACCTCTGGGAAGCCACCTGCTTTGAATTTTTTCTAGGACAGCCTCACCAGGACGCCTATTGGGAGTTTAATTTATCTCCCGCTGGGGATTGGAATATCTTTCACCTAGAGGCCTATCGCCAGGGATTACAAGAAGAAGCAGCCCTTCAAAGTCTTCCCTACCAAGTTCAGCGCACCTCCTCTCTAACCTTGGCGTTAACCCTCAATCTCAACCCCATACTTGCGGCTCACCAACCCCTAGAGATGGGAATTTGCGCCGTGGTTCAATCTCCAAAACTAGCCCTCAGCTATTGGGCCTTAACCCATAAAGGTCCCCAGGCAGACTTCCATCGACGGGACAGCTTTATACTCAAAATCTAGCGTATCTCCATGTCCTCTACGATACAATCGCTAGACTCCAAAGCCCTATTTATCTTTGCACTTTCGCTATATATAGGCCTCATAAATATCATTATTTTTCTTTGAATAAAACAAAGAATCTTTCAGGAAATCCGCATTTTTACGGAGGTAATAGAACGTCCAGGGCTTTTACCTTAAGACTAATGACATATGGTCGTTATTTACAGTTATTCCTTCGGCCCTAGTAATTATGAATGTACAAACCCTCACTCCTTCCCAGGTTTTGACTCAAGAGAGTCATGTCTTGATGATTGAAGAAGAAGACGGGGTGCGGTGTGTATTACTAGAGTCTCCAACCTACTCCCTAGGAAGAGATCATAAGAACACAATTGTCTTGCCCGCCTCCAAGGCTGTTTCTCGTTTCCATGCCATGCTGCTTCGTATCCCTGCAGCCAATCATTCAGGATATAGCTACAGAATTGTTGATGGTGATGCGACGGGCAAACTCAGTACCAATGGGGTCGTTGTCAATGGCAAGCGCAGTAACTCTCATACGTTGGTAGAGGGGGATGTGATTATGTTGGGCAATGTCCAAGCTTCCTATCGCTTATTCCCCCTCTCTCCTGCATCCCTAGATGATGTAGATGTCAATGGCTTAGATATTCGTAGTACAGTGCCCATTGAGATCAATCCAAATACCACCCATCCAGAAGCACAGAGTCCAATTCATAGCCCCTTAACAGAAGACGATTTACCCCCCACAATGTTTTACAAGAAAACTCTGAAGACCTCCATCTCTCAGGATTCAGAATAGCTAGAATGGTCTATCTGCTTAGACTCTAGCAGTGACAGGCCACTAGTTTCTGTTGAGGATGGTAGTCATCATAATCTGCCATACCCTCGCCTCAATACACTATCTAGATGGTGTAAAAGCTCTCATCATGAAAACAACGTGTTTTGACAAAAAACAGTGTCATTTTCTCATTGATCATTACTGAATCAGCCCGTCTACTCCTTACCTTGAAGCAGTTCAAATCCCTGCAAACTTGGACCGACCTGTTCAGAAAAAATCACAGGAATGTATGAGTGGGCAACGTCAATATTCTGTAAATGTCTAACAGTCCAAGCATTGCAGTCAGACCAAATGACATAATACTCACGACCTTGATAAAATTCACCCGCAAAAGTAGAGACCCGCGGGTAAGGATCAAGTCGCTGACCCGCAGTCCGCAAAAAACTCTGCTCTAATGTCTCAATGAGTGTATGAAGTTGCTGTGATGAGACTTGCCGATGATACAGCTGTCGGGCATAATTTTGCTCCGTGGGTAGGGTGTCTCGCCCTCTCAAGTACATCACTGAATCAGTTGGCAGCAACCCTGCCGCCAGGGTTGCTGGCACAGAAGTATCCGACAGCATAAAAAAAACCTTATCCCCCCAACCATACTCAACATATCGAGCCTGAGGATTATTCCTAGGGCCAAGGTTCCATCCTTGGGGCTGCTCAATGAGAATGGCAGTGTGGAACCCCCAATTAACCACATAAATATTATATTTTGCCTGCTTTAATGAGTGCAGGCTGGGTAGATCGATATTGGGTTTTGGAGGGGTCATCATTGCCATATACAGGGCAGGAATTCCCCATAAACCTCCGTTAAGCACTACCAAGATGCCAAGACAGCGTCGCCGTTTTTTGAGAATCCTCCAATATGCCCCCATCTTGAACGAGAAGAATTGACCTATTTGCATGTGCATTAGCCGAGCTTAACGTTTAGATTGCATTCCCTTTGGTCCCAAGATAGGATGCCAGAGTCGCAGAAAATATCAGAAAGTTAGGATTATCATGACCAAAGCCATTATGGAAACAGACAAGGGCACGATCCATCTTGATTTATTTGATCAAGATGCTCCCAATACCGTCCAAAACTTTGTGGATCTCGCCAATAAGGGGTTTTATGACGGCTTAGCCTTTCACCGTGTCATTCCTAATTTTATGATCCAAGGGGGATGTCCTAAAGGCACAGGAACAGGGGGACCGGGCTACACCATTAAGTGCGAAATCAATGACAATAAACATCAGGCCGGGACACTATCAATGGCCCATGCAGGTCGTGATACGGGTGGTAGCCAGTTCTTTATTTGCCATGCTCCTCAATCTCATTTAGATGGCGTTCATACAACGTTTGGCCAGACCCAAGATATGGATGTGGTGAATGCCATTCGGCAAGGAGATAAGATTGTATCCCTCAAAATCGCTGCTGAATAGTGAGAAAGCACCTTAATTGTTGATTGCTGTTCCAGGCGCAATTTGTTCAAGAGAAAGGCGAAGGTATTCGACACCAGAAGCCTTCTGCAAGGCTTGGTAACTGACGATAATGCCTACCTTTTTCATTTTGGAATAGTTACTTAATCAGCAGCAAGCACGTTTCCAACTTGATGCGAGTGAGTCGGAAACGTGCATATCTTTTCAAGCTTCCATCCCTGCCAATTCCTCATATCCTGCCCCCGATGAATGGGAGGTCTCACCCCAATGGCTGCATGTGAGGTTTGAGGCGAGATATCACACTGCTCCGCTGCCAGAGGTCTGAGGAAATCAATCGAAATACCACTGCTGCCTCAAATATTGATTAGCTTTGGGACAACCGCTGTACGGATTGGCCAACCAGTTGCTGATGCGCTTCTAACAGTAGCTTAGGAATTCGAGCTGCATGAGGACTGGTCTCTAGACATTGACTCAGATCAAGAGTATCAACTTGGGTGGCTTGCTGGCCTGGGAACCAATGACTGGCCTTCCCTAGCAAGTTGTATCGCATCTGGGCATACTCCTGCATGTCATAGGCAATCGCCAGATTTCGTAGCCACAAAATCACGGGAATATTGATATTTCCTGGAGTCTGTTCAGGGGTGGGCAGTCCGCGATGCCAGGTCTCAACCCAGTCTTCCCCTAGGGTTGCGATCGCAACGTCATACAGCCGCTCTAATATAGGTGGCAGCAGGGTATCAGCTTGGTCCAGCAAGTCCAAGGCTTTGAGGTGTTCATCAAAATCACTCGGACGAGCAGCCCCTAAACTGAGGGTATGAACCTGGGGGTGACTCAAGCAAAAGACATCATTAAAGATCATCGGGCTAAGAGGTTGGCATAGCTCCACCAGTTTGGGCGATGGCTTGTAGAGCATACCGCCTTTGTCGGAAGGACTGATGATAAACACTCCCACATCATGCTGGGTCGCCGCTTCAATCGCGGGCCAATTAAACTGATTGATGTAATACCAATGTAAATTGACATAGTCAAACTGATCGGTTTGGATAGCATCCACAATCACGTCCGTAGGGCCATGGGTGGAAAATCCAACAAATCGGACTTTGCCTTGCTCTTGTAATCGTCGGGCCACATCCAGGCACCCTCCTGAACGAACCGTGAAATCCAACAGTTCAGGGGTATTAATACCGTGGATGCCGAGGAGGTCTACAGAGTCCAGTTTTAAGTTACGCAGGGATTGATTAAAGGTTTTCTGAAACTCCTTCGCATTTTCTTTGGGCGCAACTTTAGTTTGGATAATCAGTTGATCGCGGGGAAACTCAGATAGAATTCGCCCTAATTGGAGTTCAGAGGTGCCATAGCCCCGAGCGGTTTCGATGTGATTGATACCCAACTCCATAGATCGGCGAATGGTGGCATCAAGGTTGTCTTGATTGGCCTTAGGAATTTTCCAACCTGGGACATCCTTCCAGGAATGCTGATACCGCATACCACCACAGGAAAACACAGGTATTTGTAGTTCCGTTCGTCCAAATCGACGATATAACATTCAGGCAACTCTACTTCTTTGATCTTGGTCTTGCGAACAGCCCATCTGGGTCAATTTTTGATGGATAGGGAGCTTGTCCACCAGAGATTCTAGCTTGACGATTGCCTGCCCAATCAACGCAGACAACTTTCCATCTTTAGTATTTTAGGCATGTTCATCCCGAGATGGGAGTCACCTCCAGCAACCAGAGAGTGGTGCCATCGTAGGTCCACTCAAGTTTTTGAGGAACACCTTGGTAGTGGGTTTCTAGATCACGGGCCGTTTTGGCAATCTGCTGCACCAGATCTGCGGGCATGGCGTTGGGAGCGCTGAGTGCCGAGACATCCGCATTTTTCGAGACCGTCTGGGGAACTTGAAGGTGAGTGACCGCAGTTTGGGATAAAGCCTCTGAAGGTGTTTGGCCCGGTCCTCCCAAAATGAGCACCATCGTTGGATCATCCGCTTTGAGATCTTGACTCCAGGCCAATCCACCATAAAGACCATGGATTTGCACCTGGACCATAACAGCAACCCCTAGTGCTGGAGAATTCGGGGTAGCAGGGGTAGAACTATAGGCTGTTCGGCAAGCCCCAATCACCCGTGATAAGGCCCGACGGGACGTAATTTGAACCACTGGGTCCGGGGAAGGATGCGTGCTGGTATTGACCTGTTTACTGACGACAGCCGACCGCACCATCAAGGGTTGTTCGGGACTGGGAGCCAATCGTCTGATTAGTGGCTCAGCATCATCCCCAGGGGGTAACACCCATCCCAGCGGCACGGAATAGCCCCAGCTTTTGAGTTGGCTGAGGATGGCAGCTGGCTGGCCAAATGGATCCGCATTGAGGGGTTGTTCTAAGGTCCGGATGTTGCGATCCCGTTGAAACATCCTAAATAAATGAGCATCGTTGGGCCTGGGAATTACTAATGCTCCAGGATCAGCCTCCTCAGCAGCAGGTTGGGAATGGGGGAGCTGTTGGTCAATCCAGAACAACAAACAGCTCAACCCAATAGCTGCTAATCCCTGTGATCCGTCTTGAGAATATAAGCCGACGACGATGGGGAATAACACCATGAGGCCTATTTTTCCTAACCGCTGTTCTCTTAAGAGGGTCAAGCTAATGCCACCCATCAGCACCAGCAAAAAGCCAACTTGCCAGCTATAGACCATGCCCCCGGCCATCACGCCCAGAAGTTGTTTGGAGTGGCGCAGCCAAAATTGTCCGTAGACTAAGGCAATTAGAGCGACCAGCCACCAAGTGGGATCAGCAGGGAAATAATACCGAGCGAGTAAGACACTGACAATGCCTTTGCTCGCTTCGATGACGCCCTGAATAAACCTATGACGCGGTTTGCCCAGCCGTCGGCTCAGCCATTCTGCTGCGGGTAGGCCCCCCAAGAGTGGGCACAGCACAAAAATCAGTAAACATCCCCAAACTTGGATCAGTGTCATAGGCTGTGGTCAATATTTATGGAGATAACCGCTCTATTGTCCATTGTTCACCGTCTTGCCGATAGCACAATCGATCATGGAGTCGATTGGGGCGACCTTGCCAGAATTCAATTTGATGAGGGTGGAGTCGATAGCCCCCCCAGTGGGGTGGACGAGGAATGGGTTGGTCTTGATATTGCTGCTCTAAGTCCTGGAGCCGTTGTTCTAGGACCGTGCGATCAGTTATGACCTGACTCTGCTCTGAAGCCCAAGCTCCCAACTGACTCCCGCGAGGGCGACTCTCGAAATAGGCATGGGTTTCTTGATCAGAGACTTTGACAACTTGTCCTTCTATGCGCACCTGCCGTTCTAATTCTGCCCACCAAAACACCAGAGCAGCCAAAGGAGTTTGAGATAACTCACGGCCTTTCCGACTCAAATAATTGGTGTAAAAAACAAACCCTCTTGAATCAAAGCCTTTTAACAAAACCATCCGCGCTGACGGCTTACCCTCAGCGTCTACTGTGGCTAAGGTCATGGCATTCGGTTCTGGCAGTTCGGCAGCTAAGGCTTGTTCTAACC
>CALDHF010000424.1 GCA_937941595.1 uncultured Acaryochloris sp.
ATAGTTTGAATGGATCTGGTTGCTGTTGCATTTTTCAACCCTCTTCACGCCTGCGCTACAAATAAGGCTCCACTAAATTCTCTCCAATGAAGGAGTTTAGTGATTTGAGCAGGGTCACAAAGCATCTTTGTACTCGATCACCACTTTCGATAGGGCTTGAAATCACAGCTTATGCAGAATGTCATCAGTGTCAGTTCCAGCGGTCTCACCAGGGTTTGAATGGCTACTGATTTATGCATGGGATGAAGCAAAAACTTATTTTTCCTGGCACTGGGGACAGTAGTAGTACCGACGCCCCCCTTGGGTATCTTTGACGATGGGTGTGGCACATACCCAACAGAGCTGTCCCGCCCTGGCAAAGACCCAATGCCGATATACCCGACGCGGAAAACCCTGAGACTTCAATTTTTCAGCCCAGGCAATATCGTTGGTGATCCCCCCGGTTTCATAAGACTGTCTGGGTAAGGCTAAGGCTGCTTCTGCTAGTTTTCCCAACTGGTCAGGAGTACAATCTATGAGTCTGAGGGAAGGATGAACTCTGGCAACAAATAAGATCTCACTTCTCAGATAATTCCCCAATCCTGCCAGGAAGTGCTGGTCAAGGAATAAGGTTGCGAGGCGGCGACGGCGAAAGCGAGCGCAACTCAGTCTCTCTCGCACCTGTTCGACAGTCGTACTAGAGCCGAGAACATCTGGACCAATTCGGCTTAGAAAGGGATGGGCCTGAATCCCAGCGGCATCCAGAACATCGATATCTGAGGCACTGTAGAGCAGAGCGGATTTGCGATCGCAATGCACAGCCAGCCGCAATTGACGCTTTGTTTGCGGATAGTTGTAAGCTTTGCGGACCATCCACTTGCCGTAGCGCTGGTTATGGCTATAGATACTGAGGCCACACTCAAAATGAATCAGCAGGCCTTTGCCGCGAGTTTCCACCTGTTGAATTTGACTCGCACCTAATTGGGCTTCGTATTGTTTTAGGTGGGAAAAGGCAAACCAGACTTCTTGGAGGGGTTGGTTTGCGATCGCAACAGCAATACGATCAGCAGCTCGCTTTATTTCTGGTCCTTCAGGCATGGATTAGTCATATCAAGCAAAATACTATCCCAAAAGGATAGAGCAATACCGTAACCGTATCGTTGAACGATACGGTTACGGTATTAAAACGCCCTTGTGTGTAGTTCTTCTGGATCAAGATGAGCATGAACTACTTGGCCATCCCGGAACCAAACCACTCGCTGAGTGGTACGTGCGACTTCGGGTTCATGAGTCACCATTACCACCGTTATCCCACTCGCATTTAACGCAGAAAAGATATCCAGAATTTCTTGAGTCGTTTTAGTATCTAGGGCGCCTGTGGGTTCATCGGCTAACAGCAAAACGGGTTCATTGACGATGGCACGAGCAATGGCTACCCGCTGTTGTTGTCCCCCGGATAGCTGGGTCGGTTTGTTGTTAATGCGATCGCCTAATCCAACCCGTTCCAATGCTGCCTTACCCCGCTCTCGCCGCTCCTTCACAGGCACATCGGCATACACCATGGGCAGCATTACATTTTCCAGGGCACTGACCTGACTCAGCAAATGAAACTGCTGAAAGACAAACCCAATCTTGCGATTGCGGACATGGGCCAGTTCCGTATCACTGAGCTGAGCCACATCTACGCCGTCCAGAAAATACTGCCCCGTAGTGGGCCGATCCAGACAGCCAATCATATTCATCATGGTGGATTTACCCGAGCCGGAAGCTCCCATAATGGCGCAATATTCACCAGGATTAACAGTGAGTTCGACACCATCCAAGGCTCGGACTTCCGTTTCTCCCACCCCATAAATCTTGGAAATTTGTTCTAAACGGATAATCGGCTGGGGGGGTTGTTCTTCCCTAGCTGTTGCGGATGCGGAGTGTGTAGATGTCATACTCTCATATTTCCCATCAAGCACTACGAAGAGCCACAATGGGGTCGAGTTGCGCTGCTCGACGAGCTGGCACCACCCCAAAGAATAGTCCAATCCCCCCTGACACGCTTACCGCTAACACCACTGCTGGGATCGAAATTCCTGTTTCTAATGGAGTCAGACTCCCCACCAGCACCGTACCGCCTACCCCAACAACAGTGCCAATCATGCCACCAACGGCAGACAGGATGATCGCCTCAATCATAAACTGGACCAAAATATCCGACTGAGACGCCCCGATGGCCTTTCGCAAGCCAATTTCTTGAATCCGCTCCGTCACTGATACCAGCATAATATTCATGATGCCGATGCCCCCAACCAGCAGGGAAATACTGGCAATCGCCGCCAACATCACCGTCAAGGCCCCACTAACATTGCCAATAATCTCTAGGGCTTGTTTCTGAGTCCGCACTGTAAAGTCATCTTCAGCAACAATTTTGTGGCGAACCCGCAACAAATTACGAATCTGAAATTCCGCAGCCGGGATACTAGCTTCATCAACAGCAGAAAGGGAAATAAAGGTCAGTTCAGTCCCAAAGGGAGAAGTGGACCCAACCACCCGATTGGCCATCGTCGAAATGGGAATAAAAATCACGTCATCTTGGCTGCTACCCAAGAAAGACCCTTTCTCTTCCATCAAGCCAATCACTTCGAAATTAAGATTCTTGATCCGAATGCGCTTACCAATCGGATTGTCCGTCCCCGTCAACCGCTCCGCTAAATCGGTTCCTAACACTGCGACTAGATTCCCACGCTGGATATCTTGCTGACTCAGAAACCGACCTTTAGCTACGTCATGATTGCGCACAGTCGTATAGTTGTCCGTCGTCCCCATCACCAACGCCGTCGTATTCGCCCCTTGATAAATGGTGGTCAACTGGTTCTGGATTTGGGGCGCTACTGCTTTGACAGAGGGCACCGCCTCTTTAATGGCTTTGGCGTCCGACCATACCAAGGTCTTAGGCACTTCAAAGGTCTGTCGGCGGGCTTTATCTGTTCCCGGCACAATGAAGAGAACATTCGGCCCTAAAGATTCAAACTGCCCGGAGGCATATTTGCGCGCGCCTTGCCCCACAGCAATCATGGCAATCACCGAGGCATTACCAATAATCATCCCCAACATCGTCAAACTGCTGCGCAAGCGGTTAGCAACCAGGGTAGCCGAGGCCATTTTTACGCTTTCAAGTACATCCACCGTTACTCTGCCTCTTGTAAATCTTCGGGCTTTTCCCCTTCAGCAAACGTGACAAAAACCCGTTGCCCTGGGGTAATGCCATCCAGTACCTGGGTTTGATTCTTAATCGAAGAGCCAATGGTCACGGGTTGAAACTTGGGCTTGTCTTCTTTATCGGGAATATAGACTCCAGTTTGGCCGTTTCGGGTTGCGATCGCACCCGTTGGCAGCACCATACTGTCTGCCAGCGTATCCCCTAAAAAGGTTAGGTCCGAATTCATACCCGAGCGTAATTTATCCTCTCCAGCGGTAATCGCTACCTTTACCTGAAATGAGGTCACATTTTGCTCTTCAATGGCCTCAGGAGACACCAACCGCACCCGTCCTTTAAACACCTGATCGGGGAAAGCATCCGCCCGAATTTCGACGGTTTGCCCCGGTCGAATCTGCCCAATATCGATTTCAGGGACCGTTGCCAAAACTTCTAGTCTTTGGGCCAAGGCCACAATAGAGGTCGACGTTGCCGAAGTGGTGCTAGATGCCGACGTCGTGGGGGTAACAAAGGCTCCTTCCGTCGCAAATTTCTGGGTGATAGTACCTGCAAATGGGGCACGAATAATCGTATCAGAGACTTGAGTCATTACCACCCGTTGCCGACCTTGGGCTTCGGCCAGGGCTGCCTTTGCCTGCAAAATCACTTCTGAACGGTTACCTTTCTGCGTCAGTTGGTAGGCTTGCCGGGCTTCTGCCACATCGGCCTTGGCTCCCAAAACCTCAGCAGGCTGAGAGCCCTGTCGTAGAATTTGCAAACGTTTTTGCACTTCTCTTAAGTTGGCGCGGGCCGTATCTGCTTCTGCCCTCGCTTCATCTCTGCGATCGCGGGTCTCTGCCCCCGCTTTATACAGCTGTTCAAAACTATTTAAGCGCGTCAAGGCCAATTTCAACCGGGCTTGCGCCGATTCCACTTGGCTCTGGGCTTGGGCAATGGTTTCTAATTGGCTCCCCCCCGAAATTTGGGCAAGTTGGGCTTCTGCACGCTGTAAACGGGCTCTAGCCTGCTGAATTTCCTCGGGTCGGTTCCCTGCCAGCAACTCCGATAGCCGAGCTTGGGTCTGGGCAACCGCAGCATTAGCTTGCATTAATTGACCTTCTAAATCGCGGGTATCCATGCGGGCAATAATCTGCCCTTTTTCCACGTCATCTCCCTGCTCCACCAACAGCTTTACCAAGACCCCTGCCTGTTTAGGGCTCAAGTTAACACTCTTAGCGGGCGTAATCGTACCGCTAGCTGTAATCCTGAGAGTGACATCTTTAGAATCCACTTTGACAGTTAAGTCTTCTAACGTGGGGCCATCTGAGGATCGCTTCACCCAGGATGTTGCCCCCACCGCCCCCACGAGGACAATGGCACTTACAAGACCAACGACCCAAAGTTTGGGTTTCTTGACCTTGCCAACAACGGGAAGTTTGATATACACAACGGCTTAATATTTCGTAACCTTTTCTCATTCTAGCGAGAATTCCTCCCGCCTGTCGCTTTAGTTCTACAAATCAGCCTTTTGGTGTAAAGACGATGGGTCTAAGTTGAAGGGTTCCCCAACGAGGGAACAACTAAAGCCCCTCCCTCCTCTTGACAAATGAGAACGGCAGTAATCTGTAGTCCCAGTACGTAATTTTTAGGTTGTACTCCATTAAGTAAAACCCAGAAAGATTTAGTATTTAGAAGGTTGAGTCAGAATTTGCTCATAAAAACTTAGGCTTTTCCAACTATTGCAGCGAGGACAGAGGAAAAATCCACAAAGCAACATCAAAGACTAATCCTTGCAGCTTGCCAGAGTCACTGGCATTACGCCATTTGTGAGCGAGCCGTTTTTACCATAGCAATCATGGTTTGATGAGCATCTTCAGCATCTTGAAGCACATGATCAAACACAATCCGGATCGTGGAATCTTGGCTAGCCTGCTTGACGGACAACTCCATCCCTTCTGAATCCACTTTCAGAATCTGGGCAGCTTCTGCCTCTGCCACTTTTCCGTAGGCTTTGGCGTACAGCAATACCGCATCAGCATGATCTTCATTCATGTGTTTGCAGATGCGATCGCTAATTTCGGGAGTAAAAGTATCAGCCATAGAACTATTTTTGTT
>CALDHF010000425.1 GCA_937941595.1 uncultured Acaryochloris sp.
CAGCCGACGGTTTTGCAGGACTTGGAGTTGGGGCGTCCGGTGGATGCGGTTCGGTATGATCTCAATCAGGCCAAAGTGGGGTTGCTACATGTTTGCGATCGCCCCGGCGTAGCGGCAGGGTTATTTAGCGAGTTGGCAGACCAAAATCTGGATGTGGACCTGATTGTTCAGTCTGTCCATGACGGCAATTCCAACGACATTGCGTTTACGGTCTCTCAAGAGAGTTGTCAGGGGGCCAAGGATTTGGTTACAGCCTTCGGGAAGCGGTCTCCCCAGTCAGCCCCCGAGCTAGGCAGCAGCCCGGAAGTGCTGGTCGAACAGAACGTCGCTAAAGTCAGTATTGTCGGCGCAGGCATGATTGGACGCCCCCATATAGCGGCCAAAATGTTTCAAACCTTGAGTGATTTAGGCATTAATCTGCAAATGATCTCCACCTCCGAAGTCAGCGTGAGTTGCACTATTGCCGCCGCCGACTGTCAGCGAGGGACTGCGGCCCTCTGCCAAGCCTTTGAGGTGGAGAGTTCTCCAAGCGAGGAGGGAGTATCTATGCCAGGCGTGCCTCCTGTAAGGGGTGTGGCCTTGGACTTAGATCAAGCTCGGTTAGCAATTCGGAATGTGCCAGATCGCCCAGGGATGGCGGCTCATATTTTTCAGGTTTTGGCAAAGCAGAATATTAGTGTCGATATGATTATTCAATCCCAAAGGACCCGCCAGGTTGCAGGCCAGATCACTCGGGATATTGCCTTTACCGTTGCCACTGAGGATCTGGGCGTTGCCCAGCGCTCACTGCAAGACATTGCTAAAACCCTAGAGTCTGGTGAAGTCACCTCAGATTCTGAGATTGCCAAGGTCAGTATTGTGGGGATTGGGATGCTAGGGCAGCCAGGGGTTGCCGCTCATATGTTCTCGGCATTGGCAGCACAACAGATCAATATCCAAATGATTGCGACCTCAGAGATCAAGGTGAGTTGTGTGGTGTCAGCAGCAGCAGGCGTCGCTGCTTTGCAAACCGTCCATGCAGCGTTCCAGTTGGGGTAGGCTCCTCATAGCATCACATTATCTCTGTTGCTTGAGACCATAAAATCCCTTCGATATCCGTAGTGTTCAGAACTATTCCTGGGCAGATAAGACCCAAAAATCCATAAGAAAATGGCTCCTTCGAGAAAGAGCCAAAGTGGGATTTGTATATAGTCACTAGGTGATGCGCTGCAACTGCAATCGCTGACCTAGAAACGGTGGTGAACACACAGTGACATTACTTTATAGCCAGTCACCATTGGGGCCATACCGCAAAACTACGGAGGTTAATGGACTGCAAACAGACAATTCAAGAGCTCTCGGCTAACAGAACAGTGAGTCTCCAGAAAGATCCGTAAATTCACGGTATTTTTTTGACCCATAATAATTTTTGAATTCAGACCATAGGAATTTCTAAATTCATAAGAAAATGGCTCCTTCTCGAAGGAGCCAACGTGGGATTTGTATTTGTTTCTAGGTGATGCGCTGCAACTGCAATCGCTGCACTAGAAACGGTGGTGAACACACATTGACATCACTTTATAGCCAGTCACCGCCTGGGTTCTACCGCAAAAACACGGAGGTTGACTGCCCCCATCTCGCCTGCAAACAGACCAATCAAAGGCTATCAACACGCAAAACCTTAAAAGCTCCGTGAATTCACGGTATTTTTGTGACTAACAAGAATTTCTAGTTCTCGAAAGCACTTTAAAATCTGAGGATAGCGGAGAGCAAAACAATCCAATCCTGGGCTGGACGTCTGGGGGGATTGCCGCAAAAAAAACACCGACAAGCTGAACCAACCTGTCGGACGTATATGTGTGTTCCCCAATGACGACTTAGATAACACCAAGTCCCCTTTACTATGACGGCAATAAATCAGGATTGGTGTGACTGAAATCACTACTCTAGAGAAATTTTAATTTCATACCCGTCTGGGTTGTTTCAGGCTTAGGGACAAAGCAACATAATCCGCATCGGATCTAGGGCTATAGACCAGGGCAGGGACTGGTTTTTGAGTTGACTCCATTTTTCTTTGAAGACTTCTGCCTGCAGGTGATAGTCTGCGGCATGGGCAGGGGGTTGGTGCAGTTTCAAGTAGAGGGTGATCCGGTGAGGGGTTTCTCTCGTCGTCGCGAGCCAACAGGGAAAGGTGTTGGCGGGGAGACTGCCCTCCCCAGGGGCTTCGAGATCGATGAAGCGGATTTGATGGGCACGAATGCCCAGTTGAGAATAGTCCGGTGTCAGTGGTTCCAAGAGTTGGAGGGTGCAATTCCAGTCAGAGGCCCAGGCTTGATGGGAGCCTTTAATTGTTAGGCGTGAAAAGTTTTTGCAGCCAGTCAGTTGGGCAATGCTGAGGGTTTCTGGATGGGCCAAGATCTGATGCTTGGGCCGCAAGGTGGAGAGGGTCCCTTGTTCCACAATCATCAGTTGTTCGCAGACCCGATAGGCTTCTTCTAGGTTGTGGGTGACAAAGATCGTCATGCCATCATAGGCCGAGAGCTGGGCAACCATAAAATTTTCGATCTGGTTGCGGAGGTGGGTGTCCAGGGCAGAGAAGGGTTCATCTAGGAGCAGGAGTTGGGGGCGGCTGGCCAGGACCCGAGCTAGGGCAACGCGCTGTTGTTGACCACCGGAGAGCTGACGGGGATATCGATGTTCTAGATGAGACAGGTGTAGGGCGGCTAAATGGTGATCAACCGTTGCCTGGGTGGAGGGGTGGGCAGGCAGGGCAAACCCTATATTCTCAGCGGCAGTCAGGTGGGGGAATAAGGCATAGTTTTGAAACAGGTAACCGATATTGCGATCGCAACTCGATACGTTAATCCCCTGTTCAGAATCAAAGAGGACGCGACCATTAAGCACAATGCGGCCAGTATCAGGGGTTTCAATCCCAGCAATACAGCGAAGAATCATACTTTTACCCGCCCCCGAAGCCCCCAGCATCCCCAGGGTGGCGTCCTCCGTATGAAACGCCACCTCCAATGTGAAGCCAGGGAGTCGTTTATGTAATTCCACCCAAAGGCCCTGGGATGTAGGAGCGGGAGAGGATGGAAGTTGTCGTGGGGAGCCGAGGGGCTGGCGGCGGCGATCACGTTTTTGGGAGGTAGCAGCAGTTAACCACCCATTGATGCCCATCAGGCTACCTAAGGTGATCACTAACGTTACCCCACACCAGATCAGAGCCTCCCTAAAGGCCCCGCCTTCAACAGCAAAGTAAATCGCCATCGGTAACGTCTGGGTTTGTCCAGGGATATTACCCGCCAGCATCAGGGTGGCTCCAAATTCTCCTAAGGCCCGAGCGAAAGCCAGACTGGTTCCGGTCAAGAGTCCCGGTGCTGCCAAAGGTATGACAATATTCCTAAACACGGTCCACTCCCCTGCACCTAGGGTGCGGGCGGCTGCCTGAACATCAGTATCTAGCTGCTGAAAAGCACCCAAAGCGGTTTTATACAGCAATGGGAAAGAGACCACCGTGGCTGTAATAACAGCGGCATACCAGGTAAATACAGGATTGAGTCCCAGAGGGGTCAGTAGCCGACCCACAGGCCCTTTCGTACCTAATAAAAATAAGAGTAGAAATCCCAGTACCGTGGGAGGCAGCACCAAGGGGGCCAGCAGCAGCCCCTCAATCAAGACCTTGCCTCTGCCTCGATAACGGTGCATCCCGTAGGCGGTGGATACGCCTAAAACAAAGGTGATACAGGTTGCGATCGCAGCAATCCGCAAAGACGTCCATAGGGGTAGTAAATCTAACGTCATGCCCTCACTCCTCTATCACCACGCCAAACCCAAATTCAGTCAACGTCTCCTGAGTCTCAGACCTAGATAAAAAATCGATAAACGTCTGGGCAGCTTCAGGTTGAGAACTGGCGGCCACAACCCCGATGGGATAAACAATCGAGGAATGGCTGTCCGCCGGGGCAGTGGCAACCTTCTTCACTTGATCAGACCGTTGAGCATCCGTGCCATAGACAATACCTGCATCCACATTCGTATTGGCAACCGCAGCCAAAACCCCTCGCACATTTTGGGCAAACACCAACTTCGGTTGCAGACGCTGATGCAGATTGAGAGTAGAAAAAACCTCTTGGGCATATTGCCCCGCAGGCACGCTCGTAAATTCCCCCACCATAATTTTGCGAATGTTGGGGGCTGGTAACTGCTGAAAAGAGTTCAGGGCCAAGTCAGACTCTACCGATACAATCAGCACGAGATCGTTGGTGACCATTGCCCGACGGGAGTTCGGGGTAACCAATTGTTTGTGGACCAAGCTATCCATGGGCTGAGTCGCAGCGGGAAAAAATATATCGACGGGCGCACCCTGTTCGATCTGATGTTGTAAAACACCTGAGGCCGCAAAATTGAAGTTGAGATCGATATGGGGATAGATTCTCTCAAATCGAGGCTCTATGTCCTCCAAAACCTCTTTTAAGCTAGATGCCGCAGAAATGGTCAAGGGCCGGGATGGTGGAGAACTTTGGCATCCCCAAAGGCTGACGGCTAGGGTCAAATTCAAACCAGCGATTGTACGCAAGAGAGAGACATTCACCATTTATAGGCCGTTGCAGGGGATATCCATACTCTAAACAAAGTGCGCTTATTCAGTGACGTGAGTAAATACCAGGAGAAAATGCGTATTTTTCTCTGATCGAAATCGTTATAAATACCGAGGAATATAGGTTTTAGATAGGGCACCTTTATGTATACAAGCATTTCATTCAGAGCACACACATGATTAATCCATCTTTAGTCGAAGAAGAGCGTTCTCAGGTCAGCCCCGTGATTGCAGCGAGACAAAACACATCCCTCTACGCCTGGTTAGAAGACAATGGTCGGTTTCGTCAAAGCGAAGACTCTGATTTTGACTGGTCTACTAGTGATGAGGAACTGTTAGCGGAATACTCTAACAGCGGAGACGATAGCGACGAACCCGTGGCTGCCTAAAAGCATTTTTGAAAATGACACTTCATGATCGGGCCAACCCCTCATTATTGAGAGGACTCACCCTAGACAATAGATTGAGTAAAGCCTGATTCAGAGCCTTCGTGGGATTGACGAGTCGTAACACATCAGGATAGGTACACCATTGCCAACAGTCATATTCTTCCGTATCTAATTGCAGCGCTGCTTTTTCTGGGGCAGTGAGCCTCACTTGATAGGTGATATTCAAGCTGTGTAAGCCCCGCTCTTGGGGGGCTTGCTGTCGCTGAGCAAAACAAGTGGAATAGGTGCCGATGTATTGACACCGATCATCGGTCAGTATGAGTGCAGCTTCTTGCTCTGCCTTGCGTTGGGCGGCTGCCAAGGGTGACTCACCTGCAATCATGCGACCGCCAATCACCCACCATGATTTTTGTGGATAGGTGCGACGTTTGGCTAACAGGACTTGTTGCTGATAGGTAAACACCAAATCGACACAAGCAATAACAATATGATCCAGGGCTTGACTGAAAACCTCTGTGGGCAATCTGGCATCAACATTAACTTGATAGGTACGCTCTGATTCTCGATAATGCGGAATGCCCGAGCTAAGATCAGACAGATTAGATTTCTCTAAAGACATTGATGCTTCCTAAGGGGGCTGAGATTCAGTTGATTGGGGATGACTTTAAGGCTGAGACCGCAATACATCCCCACCCCACCAAAAAGGCGATACCACCCAGAGGGGTAATCGGGCCAAACCACTTAATCTCAGATAGGCTCAAGCCATACAAGCTGCCAGAAAATAAAATGATGCCAGCGATAAAGGCATAGCCTGCAAGGGTGAGTAACCCCTCTCCCCCTTCTGCGCGAGTCAAAAGCAGTGACACCAAGATCAGAGCAAGGGCGTGGTACATCTGATACTTAGTGCCAGTCTCAAAAATCTGTTGCGATTTTTCACTGAGTTGAGTTTTTAGGGCATGAGAGGCAAAGGCCCCTGCTGCTACTGCAAGGCCACCGAAGATTGAGCCAGCCATTAGAAATATTTTCGCCATGAATCCCTATTGTTCTTGATAAAACTAACATTATGGATCATGGCATTGCTTTAATTCATCTTTCTAATCGGTCAAGTTTCACATCTACTGATTAGACTTAAACCAGTTTGAACAAGAAGCAGCCCAGTGTTGGAATACCAGACGACAAGAGTCTCTCTAGGTATCGACCACCATCTAATTGACCACCGACGGTTGTGACAATAGATAACGTTCTAAGGCAGCCTTCAGTTCTTCGCTTCGAATAGGCTTACTGACATAGTCTTGCATGCCCGCCTCTAAGCATTTTTCTCGGTCCCCTTGCATCGCATTAGCCGTCAAAGCAATGATATGAGGCCGAGCTTCAGGGGACCAAGTCTCTTGAATTGCCTGGGATGCTTCCATACCATCCATTTCAGGCATTTGTAAATCCATCAATACTACATCATAGGGTTGACGGTGGAGTGCTTCTAAGACTTCTAGGCCATTATTGGCTACATCAGCCTCATATCCCAATTGTTTCAGAATCAATAATGCGACTTTTTGGTTAACGACCACATCTTCTGCTAGCAAGAGGCGCAAAGCTTTGATGTGGTCAGTCGGTTGGTGGCTAACAGGTTCAGGATTGGGGTGTGCGGACTGCTTAGTGACTGCTCGGACCAGGATTGAGCTTAACTGAGCTTCTTGGATGGGTTTATTTAAGATGGCATAAAATAGGCTTTTGTCTATCGGGGTCGCAATGGCTTCAACTCCTAAGGAACTGAGCATCACCAACGGCAGGTTCTTATATTTCTGAAGTGCATTGATTCTTTTTGCTAGGGTTAAACCATCCATGTCTGGCATTTGCATATCCACAACGGCCAGATCAAATTCGACTCCCTCTCGGAGGAAATCAAGGGCTGTTGGTCCGCTGGGAGCTGCTTGGGACTGCATTCCCCAAATGTCTGCAAATATCGTCAGAATTTTTCGATTCGTAAGGTTATCGTCAACAATCAGGAGTCGCTTGCCTTTCAAAGGCGTCACATCATGGATGGGGGCACAATCAAACGTATTAGCTACCTGAGCAGCAATAGTGAACGAGAAAGTAGAGCCAACCCCAATTTCACTATCCACTCTTATCTGTCCACCCATCAACTCACACAACCGTTTACTGATGGCCAATCCCAAACCCGTGCCGCCATATTTTCGGGTCGTAGAAGAATCAACTTGGCTAAAGGATTGAAACAACCGATTTAACCGATCTTGTGGGATGCCAATCCCTGTATCTTTCACAGCAAACTGGAACAGCCGCAGGGGAGACTGGCCTGCGCCTGCAGGAAGCACCGGATCCCGCGTCTCTGATGTCACTTCTTTGACATAGATCACCACCTCACCGGAGTCTGTAAACTTCACACCATTGGTCAGGAGATTGACGAGTACTTGGCGCAGACGGGTGATATCTCCGACGATGCCACTGGGCAAATCTGGATCTGCAATATAGGCAATTTCCAACCCTTTCTGAAAGGCTCTCGGTGCGACTAATTTCAACGCTTCTTCAATGCAAGACTTGAGGTGAAAGGGTTGCTCCTCAACTTCGAGTTTTCCAGCTTCGATTTTCGAGAAATCAAGAATGTCGTTGATCAAGCATAAAAGCGCATCCCCACTACTGCGGATGGTATCGACAAAATCCTGTTGTTGCGCATCTAGAGAGGTATGGGTCAATAACCCCGTCATCCCAATCACGGCATTCATCGGGGTTCTTAGTTCATGGCTCATATTGGCGAGAAATTCGCTTTTCACCTGGCTGGCTGCATCGGCTTGGTCTTTGGCCGCCTGTAATTCTGTATTGACATTGCGTAGGTGTTCATCCGCTTGCTGTCGTGCCGTTACATCCTGATACACCCCAAGGACGCCGATAATGGCTCCATCTGCTTGATGAAGGGGAACTTTAATCGTCTCTAGCCAAGTTTGCTCGTGGTGGCGTTGGAGTAAAGCGGATTCAATATCCCCGGTCGCCAGAATTCTCCGATCACTGGCTTGAAACGTTGCTATTTCTTCAGGAACCCACGGCAGGTCAGCATCCGTTTTACCCACAACTTGTTCAGCTTGTCTGAAGCCAACATAGGTTGCAAAGTGCAGGTTACATCCCAAGTAAACGCCCTCACGATCCTTCCAGAAGAGAAGCTGTGGGATCGTGTCAATAATCCGCCGTAACAACTGTTGAGAGGTATGCAGATCTTCATTCATCTGCACTAAATTGGCTTCGGCGATTTTGCGATGGGTAATATCTTGCAAGAAGAGGGATAGCCCATCCACGCTGGGAAAAATTCGGACTTCCAACCAGATTTGACGACTAGAGAAAAAGACTTCGAAGGACTGGCTAATCTGATCCTGTAAAGCGGTTGTGTAGTTGGCCTGATGGTCAAATCCCAACTCTTGAGGGTAAGTCTGCCAGAAATCTTGATGGAGAACCTGTTGAGGCGCTTGCTCGAAGAGTTCAGCAGCCTTCTCATTGATATAGATGACTTGCCAATCTGGACTGAGGGTAATAAATGCATCTGTGAGGCTGCTTAGGATACCAGATGTGCGTTGTTGGGATTGTTGTTGCTGTTGGATGAGCGTTCCTTGCCGCTGAATCACGAGATACGCCGTTCCGCCGAGAATTATCAGCAGACAACCGAAGCTGATGAGTCGAAAAATCCCCGCAGTCTGAATCGCGCCCTGATACTGCTCTACATAGAGGGTGTCTAGTTGATTGATGACTTTTGTTGAGGGTTGTTGAAGGATTGTTTGGGTCAGCTGATCGACCTTGGGTTTGTACTCCAGAATAATCCGGGTGTGGGCGATTGCTAATAACAGGCCATTTTTATCTGCTTCGGTCTGACTCAATGCTTCTAACTGAGCCATTTGTTGGTTGATTTGGGGGACCAACGCTTCGTCAGCAGATAGGCTATACAGCAACACGTTATCCAACATGTCTTGAAGTTTAGCGGTGCTGCTGTTCGTCAAGCCTTTAAGTTTTTCTCCTTTTCGGACTTGTTTCACTAACTCTGGCAAGTAGGTTAAAGAGTTTTTGAGGACGGCATTGGTAGATTTAAAAGACTCCACCAATTCTTCTTTTCGGCGAAAAATTTTAATGTTGGTTTGCAACTGTTGATTGATTCCTGATTTGTTACTAACAAAGTCAGGAATCTGCTTTAACTGGGTTTGGAGCTCCAATTGCTCAGATATAGCTCGCACCAGCGGATCATAAGAGGATAGAAGGGCGTAACGAGATTTAAGCATCCCTTGATTGAGTGCTGCATCTTGCACTAACTGTTGAGCGATTGAGGAGCGATAACGCTGATGAATTTGGGAATCTACAGATAAACTTTTGAAGACTGATCCTGCGAATAAAAAGAGGAGGGTGGACATACCCAGATAATTGAATAACTTTCTATTTCTCATCAGCTGGGCTCCTTCAACTCATCACCTCAGATTGGGATAATGTGAATATTTTGATCGGTATTATTTTGGTTTGATTGGTGTTCGAGCGTTTCCTGGAACTGGGTTTTGCTGGACTTGTCTAAGATTTTGGACTCACTATGGGAATAAGGATCTGTTGAAAAGAGATTAGGGCGGTGCGAAGAGCTGTTGTGGGGTATTGCTGTTGCGATCGCATCTTCTTCCCCCTCAGATGAAATATCTTGTGCTTCTAAAGAGGATGTCCTGCTGCTATCCCAGGAAACCACCTGATTCAAGGGTATGTTTTCTAACGAAATAGGTGCATCCCTAACAGGGGTGATAGCAGAAGGCCGTTGTGTGGAAATATTCTGTATCGTTTGTGCCTTTCACCCTGACACTTGAATCAAGAGAGAAAATAAAATAACCCCAAATAAAGGGAGATTTTTTATATTTTCGCTCATCCCTTATCCCTCTATTCATGTATTTCAACTGATATGGAGATGAGATGGTTAACTCTCTTAAAATAAAATAATCAGCAGCATTTTTCGGATTTATACTTCACTTTATAGTCTTCCCAAGATTTTGCTCTTGCTAGCAAGTACTGAGGATAAGTATCTAGGGAAATTGATTAGTGATAATAACCACATTTTTCTAAAAAATATGAAATTTAATTCTTTTCTGGTCGCCAATTCAGTATAAATATTGCGCAAAGACACAATCTCTTGAATCAAGATCATGAGATTGTGTTTTGTTCAGCAAGTATAGGTTGTTAAAGCGAACTTGTAAGCTGATTTATTTGATCAATTCAGTCATAAATACACCATTGCTTGAAATTAAAACAGTCAAGTTAATGGTCAAGAATAGGTACTCGTGGAGGCAAGACAGGATTAACTTAAGGACAATCAAATAGAACGGTTGTCATATAACGATCTGCCCATTCTTTCCCAAATGCTTTCTCTAAAATGCGCCGGGTTTTGTCATTCTGTTGTTGTTGCTGACAGTAATGTCGTTGTCCTGCCAATATTAGATCTGCCGCAGAATTAGACACCGATTGGGCTTTAGCTGCTTGCTGACAATGCCATCTCAAGTAGGCTGAGACTCGTTCTAAAAACTGGGCCTCTTCTTGCGAGGTGTTGGGGCGTATAAATAGACAAAATTCAGAGAAGATGTTGCCCCATTCCGGTAATTGCCGTCGCTCAGAAAACTCCAGACTGGGTAAATGACTGAGATGTTCATGGTATTCGGTCGGCAATTGGCCATCGGCAGTCACAGGAGACAGATCGGCAATCGCTGCACTAATGCCTCTTTTGCCGCCAACCAAGTCAGTGCCGAACATCGGCAGGTCATACTTGGGGTCAGGAAACATCACACAATGCAAGATATCTAGTCCCGTTCCCACCTGAGCCAATTCCAAATGGAGTTTGCGAAACGGTGGAGCCTGGTAGCAACTATTTTCAATGACTAAGGACTCGCCTTCGAGCCGCCCCTCCACATGACCAAACTCCGACGGTAAAGGATAGTCTGCCAAATCCAAATATTCCGTCCAAATTGCCTCAATTCGATTGGCCCATTCCCGAATGAGTGGGTGCTGCTGTTGACGTAAAGACATAGATACAAAATTCACTACCAGTTGGTAGTAGAGTGAAAAAAACGGGCTAAAAATAAGGGTTTGCTATGCCACTCAAGCCTTCCGAAATCTTACAAGCTTTAGACCGCAAACAATCAGAGTTTCAAGATTTTAACCAGACAACCCTCAAAGTCTTAGAAAAATATCGCAGAGCCTTAATCAAAGTTTCCCAACAGTCAGATATTGAGCTGACGGCAGCTTTAGCCAATCATACCAATCCAGGAGGACGTCCTCTGGAGCCTTTAGGAGACAGTCCTAGCTGGGTGGTGAACTCCAAATTGAAATGGACGAGTCGGGAACAGAGCCTAGAGTGGGTGCGGGAACGATTGATGGGGATTACTACCTTTGCGGTAGATGGGTCCCAGGTTTATCCCAGTAAAGACATCTCTATTCCCATTGGTATGGTCCAAGTGGGCTGGTTCGAGAATCCCCATTTACCCTTAGGTAGCTACGACAAGGATGTGCGTCTAGAGGTGCTGTCTCCAGAAGACCTGAAGCCCCAGGACCGCAGTACGCCCATGGATCGGTTGGTCAACATGCACCGTTTTCGTATGGAAATCCAGCGCATGATTGAATTTATGGAGTGCCATACCAACCGTTCTGATTGTTTAGTCTTTCTAGATGGGTCTCTGGTTGCCACTTTTGCTGAGAAGTTCGATGTCGAATGTCGGAAATTTTATGTTCAGCAATTAGTAGAGCTGTTGCAGGCTAGCGAACAGTTTCGGGTGCCACTAGTGGCCTATATTGATACATCTCGGGCTAGGGATTTGGTGCAGCTTTTACATTGTTTGAAGAAGCTACCCGATGCGCCCACCCTCAATGATGCAGCGCTCTTAGGGGGGGATATGGAATGGGGCGATCGTACTCCGTTATTTAGATGCGATCGCAACGGTGAAGACAGTCATCAAGGGATTCTCCAAGACTACGGAGACCAAGCCGATGCAGTTGCCTTTACCTACCTTAAAACCCACGAAGGCCCGCCCGTCCGCATTGAGATGCCGACCTGGATTTATGAGGCCGGATTGCACTCTACGGTTTTAGATTTTGTGCGGGGGGAAGTGATTATTGGCGGTGGCTATCCCTATGTCATTGAAACGGCTGATCGTGTTGCTGTTCTCCAGGCTGAAGACCGCCAAGTCTTTTTCCGACTCTTACAAGAATGGGCAGAGAAAGAAGATATCAACCTCCGATTCTCTCGCAAAATGATTAGTAAAGTCCTGCGACGGGGCAACTAAAGCACATCCATAGGTGCAGAAAACGCATCACCTCGACACTGTTTAGAAAGATCAAACGTCTTTTCCCTTCCAAAACTTTATAGGAATAGGTATCTGAGACTGATAAGACTGTCTGATTTTAGATAATTAGGTATGAATCGTGCCATTGGGCATAATGGCTCCAGAGAGTTTTGCCCCTGTTAACTTCACCATTACCTTTTTGCCAATGCCCATGTTGGCTCCCGTAAAATCTGCCCCCCGCAGATCTGAGCCGCTTAAATCGGCCGCAGTGAGGTTAGCCCCCCGTAGATTGGCATGGGTGAGATTGGCTTGCAAAAGATTCGCTCGGGTTAGATTGGCGTTCGTTAAATTAGCACCTGACAAATTCACCTTATGCAGGAAGGTATCTTTAAGATTGGCATTGGCCAAATTCGCTTGACTCAGATTGCGACCCGACAGATCCCGTTCTTGTAAATCCGCACCACGCCAATCCACCCCACTGTGATCAGGCTTTAAGGGCCTGGAGGCTGCTGCGGCAGTTGTTTTTTTGGCGGCTCGTCGTTCCGTTGTTTGCCATCGTTGAGCGGCTCGCTTCGCTGCAGAAGCGGGAGCTTGTTGTTTAGGAGTAGGGGCAGAGCTTGCCTGCGATACTGCTGCCTTCTGGGACTGGGAAACCGTAGCAGACTTAGCCTGTGCCGCCGCTTTGGTCCGTTGCTGGAAGTCTTTGGCCGCTTTTGATTGACTCGTCTGGGAGGCCTGGGCGCTGCGGGAAGCGCGTTGCTGAAAATCTTTGGCTGCTCTAGCTTGACGGGTCTGGGAGGTCTGAGCACTGCGAGAGGCGCGTTGGGTTGTGGAGGGCTTTGGTTGTTGTTGAGTTGCCGTTCCCTGGCCTGCCGCGGCCCGTTGGGCAGGACGCCGGGCTGAGCGCAAGTTTTCACGGCGCTGATGATACGCTTTCAAATACTCTCGGGCTTCATTCAGCTCTTGGAGTTTGACAATAGCCCGCTGATGGAGTCGATCTCGACTTTCAGGAATGCGGTCAGGATGCCAGATAAAAACCAAGTCTTTATAAGCCTGGTTCACATCTTCTAGAGACGCGCCAATCCTCAACTCTAGGGTGCGATAGCATTCATTGAGGTTTGGCATACTCAATTTCAGTAAAGAAGGGGCTTGGGCAATACTCTACTCTAGGCAAAGCTTCAGCGGAAGTCACCTTACTCTATTTTGCCAGGTCTTTTTTGAAAAGGGTACACAGTAAGCTAGAGAGGTGGATAACATACTGCCTAGCCTACTGTGCGCATTATTAAGCTTAATGAACGGTTAGTCGATATACCCCATGAGATCAACTGGATCATAGATGGGTTCCGTTGCTACTGGACGATTATTGGGAAGGTTTGGCGAAGGCACTAAAGGCAAACCCATATTCACAATCGGACGATGTCCTACAAGGCTATCTTCATCAACAATGTCTAGACCTGATCGGATAATCGGCCGATGGTTGGGTAAGGTCTCTGTATCCACAACCTCTAAGTGGACAGCAGTGATGGGCCGATTCCCAGGCAAGCTGGATGTGTCCACGACTTCCAACGTTCTGGCTGCAATAGGCCGATGGTTGGGCAAGGGTGGGCATTGATAGAGTGCAATTGCACTGTCTTTTTCTTCAGTTTTTTTCTCGGGTGTAGCCATGAATTGAGTCCCTAAGACAACAGTAATAGAGGGGTATTAAGTAGGCAATCTAAAGATTTAATTAAAAATAGCTGCCCTCTGATCATAATTGAGAAAGTTCGATTCGAATATTAATTCGTTTTTATGGCAGTGTTAACCCATCTTTATGGAGACTGTCTTGAGGCCAGAAAGTAGTCTTCCCTTAAGGGATTCATGGTGTCAAGAGTGCCTGTAGGGATAGGTGGCCATGGTTGAAGATAGACCAGCCATCACCTACGAGAACCGTCTCAATATTTTGGAGGGATGCGAGTCGTTGGACTGAATGATGAGCGGCAGATGCATCCTGGAGTTTAGGGAGCGGGAGTAGCATCAGTTGATTGGCTTGATGGGCACGAACTAAATCCCCGGTAATCAGAATGGTATGGTCCAGCACCAGTGCGAGTTCACCAGGGGTTTTGGATCCCTGAAGCTCGATTACCTGTAGACCAGGAACCACTTCATCTCCGTCTCTCAACCAGCGATCGCAAGTTAGACCAAAGGTTGATTGCTCACCAATAGGACCCGCCAGTTGGGCACCCGTTTGTTGGGCGATGTCTTTACTAGCACGGATATGATCGGAGTTTGTGATCACAATCCAGGTGGTTTTGCCGAGGGACTGTAAATGCTGCCAGTCATGATCGGATAGGGGTAGCGGATCAATCAATACATTGCCCTCGGGCCGGATCCAAGCAATGCTGTTGAAATCAACATTTCGGTCTGCATCAAAAATAGACCAAGCAAACAGGTCAGATCGGTGTAAGGATTTCATGGTTAGGGCTTTATTGCAAAATTTAGGTCAACTCTTTATCTGCTCTGACCCTAAGGACACTCTAGGCTTTCACGAGTAGAGACACCAGTGACTGGATTGATGCCATCGGCATATTCACACATCATCATCTGTTGCTCACGGTCTATGAAAGCGTAGGAAAAATCAGCCCCAGTAATAGTGGCATCGTAGAAGCGGCTGCTGGTCAGCATGGCATCGGTAAAGATGGCATTGGTGAGATCGGCTTCATTGAAAAGGACACGATCGGCAAAGGCTTCTGTCAGATCAGCGCCGACCATATTGGAGCGCTGAAAAGTTGCCATGGTCAAGATAGTGCCTCTGAGATTGGTTCCTTCTAAATTGGCTTTCAACAAAACGGCACCTGCTAGGGATGCGCCTTCAAAGCTTTTATGGGAGTAGTCTTCATAGCGCAAGTCTGCAAAGGTGAAGTTCTGAGCCCCATCATCTGCCCAAGCGGGCTGGCAGTTGAGGACAAAGCAGCTGCCCACCAACCAAAGCAGGGCAAAGGCTACTGAGATAGACCGTAGCCAAGGCTTAATTATTGGTTTCATCGATTTATATCAGAGCAAGGTTTTTCGTTCACTCTTCATCTTCGCATTTGTTTGGGGCTGCGATCGGTTTAAGACTTAGGGTAAATGTTCCTTAGGGTCTATCGTTCTTAGCTAGGACATCAGGAATGTTAGAAAGCCCCTACTGCTGAGAGACTTCTTAAACAGTAGGGGGACTATTGAAGTGACTTTCACGGAGGAATGAGCCGATTGCTACTAGCAATCGGCCCTTTAGTGCGGTGAGTCTGTCTGATTTAGATGGTGGTCAAGGTCTGGCTGGGTTAGTTCGCAATATAGGCAGCACCATTGGGACCCCGATTGATCACTTGGAGGTTGCTTGAAGACTGGGCTGTGGTTTTTCTCACTGATTCCGTCCTAGCAAGTTGAGCACCCCCATTGGGACCTTTGGTGACGACCCTGGGAACTGAGGTGGCGGGTGTGTTCCGTTGAACTTGTGCATCTAGGGGAATTTGGTCTGCTTTGACTTGGTGGGCTGCACCATTAGGGCCACGGGTAACAGTGATGCTTTCGGCTAAGGCTGAGGAGGTAAAGCCAATGCTGAGGGCAGTAAAGCTTGTTAAGACTGAGAAGGCTAGTTGATGGGTGCGTTTCATGGTTTGGTCTCCAACTTCAATGACTTCAATGTACGAGGGTTGTCTGAGGATGGACTGATGAGGTTCTGGGTGAGTCCCTGTAGTTCACTGAGAAGGGTCTAAGGGTTTCCTGAGAATTATGAGTCGCCCATATCAACGACTCAATTGCTATTTTTGAGGGAACGAGCACTCTATATCTATCTGGGCTATTGATCACTCGGGAATATTAGGCTGATGCGATTGACACGAGGGTTATATTGAGTACATCAGTGCTGGATGACGCCTATGGGTGGAGTGTTCGTGAAAATTACGCAGGAAGAGCGGAAAGAACTGCTCAGAAGGATCAGGAAGGCTTCTGGTGTGGCGCAGTATGCCTTGAAGGCCAAAATGACGGATCAGCAGCTTTTAGAAGCAGATGAGCATCTAGAGGTTTTAGGTCTAATTAGAGAAGCCAATAACTATAATCGCCGTCATCAGGGCATGAATACCCAGAAGGTCAATGAAGAATTGACTGATATTAAGCAAGAGCTAACGGTGACGCAGAAAAGACTCCAGGCATTTTTAAACCCTGACAACTCTGAAATTGTGCGGGCAGGTCGATGGTTGATGGATGCTCTGGCGCTGAGAGGGAGTGATCGCAAGCGGACGTTATTAGTAAAAGAGCTGGTCCATAAACAGGACTATAACGAGACGGTTGCAGATATGCGAGACACAATTGCCACTATTTACGGTACCAGCGAAGAAATGGCCGTTGAGGCTGAAGTAACTATCTCAGAGTTGGAAAAGCGGATTGATACTTTGAAGCATCAAATGTCCCAGGTTCAGACCTATATCTCTATGAACGAGGGTGCAGACAAATGGCGGGTCATTCGGGACACGTTCAAGATCCAGTAGGGGCGTGACCATGACTATCGACGGATTGAGTTATCGCCAATGGCAAAAACGGAATACGGAGATGTTCCAGAAATTGTCTAGGGATCAACAGCGAACGGCTCGTGATCAGGGCTATTACAACATCAGTTGGCAGCGAGTTCAACAGTCGTGGTGCATTCTCCAATCTTTGAATAATCTGCCTCCCGTGCTGAATCTATTTGACGCCAAGCTGAATCAGGGTGACTTGGCGGGAGCGATTCACCAGTACCTCTTGGCAGCAGAGCAAGCTCAGAAGGTTGCTCAGACAAGCAGGAATAAACTACGGCAGCAGCGCCAGCAGATGAAGGAACTGGCTAAGACTGCCCTAACTGAGTATCAATTGTTGTGATGTCTAGAATCGATAAGCGAGAGCTGGCAGCGCTGTACAAGGGAGCTGATATCAATGTGGTGTGGTGGGAAAGCCGGAATTTAAGGGTGATCGACCACCCTAAATTTGGCCTGATCAGTCCCAACGAATATCGGGCTAAGTCCAAGGGGAAGCCCTGTCCTTTTTGTGGTCAGAAGATGATGCATGGATCCGCTTTTTATCGGACTCGGAAGCGAGATGCGATCGCACAAGGGTATCAGTACAAAGATGGAAACGGTAACCAGACCATCAACACAATTAGAAATCGTCATACTGGGTATACCTATTTCTATCCTCACTACGTGACATTAGATCACAAATTAAATAAAGCACGTTGTCCTGAGCATATGTTTGACGCCGATAATCTGGAGGCTATTTGCTGGAAGTGTAACAGCGCCAAAGGCGATAATAATGCCTATGAGTTGCAGCATAGTCTGAACTACATCCAAGACCTGGCACAGACAGCGTTGGACTACTACCCCATTTTGTGATTACCGAATTCGGTGGGTTTAGGCTGGTTTAGGAACTTCCAATACTTTCTATGGAGCAATCAGATTTTGATCCTGTATGAGGTTTGAATTATTATTTCATTAAGAATAATTTAAACCCTAAATATATCTAGAGCGATATATTTCGCTCTAGAAATGACACTGCTGTATTTAATATTCAGATATTATGATTATCTGTTTGCGAAGATCAAGATTATATGCGTTAGCCTTAATGATATCCAGTTTCAATAAATATCTAGCTAATTGAAGGCTAATACGACTTTCTCATCATGCTTAGGGTAAATCTCAGGATAAATATTACTCTTCTAGCCTGGTCATTAGACTTTTGATTTCTTCAGCTAATTCATGGCTGGTGAGCTTCTGCTCAGGCCCATCCGTATCATCCATTAGCATGTTGCCTTTACCAGTCAACAACCAATCTATCGAGACTTGATAATACGTACTGAGCAGAATCAAAAAGTCGACATTAAGCAAATAATCTCCACATTCACATCCAGACCATTGTCGTACTGAGATAGATAAATTCTTAGCGATTTCAACTTGAGATAAGCCCAGATGTGCCCGTAAGTGCTTCATCCTTCGGCCTATTTTTTGGGCCGCAATACTAATGATAAGTTGTTCTTTTTTACCTAATTGCTTGCGAGGCATAGCGTTGGTGATGAACAATTTTCTAATCAGCTCTTAAGACGCAAAAATTCTATCTGTCAGAACCTATTTTCACTACAAAACACTGTTCATTGAATGTTTTTTAGTGAAAAAATTAACCGAATATTTCGTAGCAAGAATATTTTAGACGGAATCTCTAAACTCGATCTATGTAGGAATACTGATTCTTAGGGCACAGTAGGGGAAGAAACGAAATTCGTTGATCTCAGTAGTAATACTGATCCAAAAAGATGGGAATCATAGTAGCAATCCAGAGAATCATGACGTAATTGAGGTGCCACCCCATATATTCACGGATACAATGGTACTTAACAATTCTCAAATTGCTGATGTAGACACTGCTACGTAAGCAATCACATATGGAATAAAGCACTGCTTTATTCTTAAATGTCAGGTTTTACACTTCTTTGAGTGCTGAGCCAGGAAAAAGTATATTTCTTGTGGCGGATTTTGGTGCTTTCCAACTAGAAGAAGAAGTAGCTTGTAGAAAATGTTATCTAGTTAGTAGTTACACAAAACCATGAACCATCTACAATACAAACGATCTACTCAAGGTTCCCAAACCAGAAGACGTGTAGAGTCACAACAAGTGAGATCCCTCGCTGACACAAGTAAAAGTAACTTTTTGGAGTCTTCCTATAAGACTCAATTAGATTTAGCAGTGAAAGGAGTGTTATTTGAGAGCCTCTACCCTCTCAGTCGTGACGAAATTGCTAACCGGATGACGTGGTTGATGCCCAGTAGTGACTGTAGCAAGATCAATCGGGTTTTTGCTTCGCTGCAACGTCTGATCACAAACAAACTGGTTTCAGCAACGCGGGTCGTTGAGCAAGAGCAAGAGATCACTAAATATCTCCTCAATCTGCCCTATGAAGAACTTCAACGAGAACGTGCCGCTAGAGTCAGAACACAACAATTGCAATACCATAGATGACTAAATTATTAGAATTTTTTCTCTATAGTGAACCGAGTACTGTGCTACATCGCTTGTAATAGGGTTGATATGTAAGCTCTTTGTATTGGCAAACTTGCGAATGTCTGCATCGTGCAGTTAAACGACGCCAGGAAAAAGAGGGTTGATTGGCAATAATCAACCCTCTATATTCATATTCTCAAGTGCTGGAAAACAGATTTTAACTGAAGTTTCAACAACTATCTGACATATGTAAGGTGCAAAACTTCTAGACCTTGGTTCGTTAGCCAACAGTAGTGGAAATATTATTCCTCAAAACGGTCAGTAGCTGTGTAATAGTATTTGAGCCAGCGACAGCGGTGAAAGACCAGCCATATTCTGGGCAAAACCAAGCTACTAGTGTTGTCGATCGGATTGATAATAAACGGTTTCACCCTGATCAGGAACATATCGGCAATCCCTTAAGGCAATCCATAAACTTTTCCAAAGAGGATCTGGGGACTTGCGATAGTACTCGCCCAAAACTGGCTTAATAGCCTCTGTGGCAGTCAGCAAATGGTAGTGAGGCATGCCTAAGAAAATGTGATGGGCGACATGGGTGCCGATATTATGGTGAATGGGATTGACGAAGCCATAATCATGATCGATGGTGGACAACGCTCCCTTGAGAAAATACCAGTTCTCATTTGGATACCAAGGCATGCTGGGAGTCGTATGGTGTAGGAGAGTCACTACATCTAACCAAATCACAAAAAAGGTATAGGGGCCAAGATAGTACTTCACCAAGAACCACCAACCGTTGGTGTAGGTTAGTACGGCCAAGAACGCGACCATTGCTCCCCAGAGAACAGTGCTAGTAATGACATCCCATTTCTCTGAAGGCTTGAACAATGGGCTATTGGGTAAAAAGTGAGATCCTTTCCGACCTGGTGTGCGCTTGAACAGATAGATGGGATAGGCCAGTAAGGTCAAATAGAAACGGACAAATTTGACATCTTTGGGCATCTCCCGATATTCGGTTTCAGTGGGAGGATACCAACTTTCATCCGTATCGAGATTCCCCGTGTTGGCATGGTGGGTACGGTGACTGATGCGCCATCCATGGAAAGGGACCAAGATGGGCGTGTGACTGAGATGTCCAACTAGATCATTTAACCATCTATATCTAGAAAAGGAGCGATGACCACAGTCATGACCCACAACAAATAATGCCCAAAACATAGTGCCTTGTGCTACCCAAAAGATGGGCCAAAACCATACAGCATTGATTTGATGAGCAATGGCATATAAACCCGCAATAATACCGATATCTAAGAAGAAGTAGGACAGAGATCGCCATGCTGACGGTTCAAAGCAATGGGGGGGAATGGCAGCCCTTATATCCTGTAGGGTAAAAGGTAGTTCTCTAGATCCAGAGGCAGTAGATCCTCTAGTTTCAACACCAATAGAGTTTTGCACGAAGTTTTAATGCTTCCTTAAGCTGTACTAACCGCTTTATATTCTATCGCTTAACAAGTCGTAATCAAAGTCAAGTCATTACTCAGAAAAATGTTTGCATTTCGAAATATATCTATACTGACCCCTTCTCTTTCCTTGAGTGTCATCTCAATTAAGACGTAAAGTCTGTTGAAGTGATCACGGTCAATTTCATGAATGACGAAATACTACTAATCTGAATCTTAGGGACGATCTGTTCTGTTCCTATTGTGATTGGCCTAAAGCTATTGCGTAAAGTTTGCACAGATTGCATAACCCATCTTTAAACCACATATAGAATCCGCTGTTACCATGAATCGCATTAAGACTCTGAGTCTCTTCAAAATCTGGGGTGTAAGCCTCACCATGCTCGCTGTTGCGAGCGGATGTAGGACTTCTGATCCGCTAACGAGGAAAGTAACACCTAAGACTCAAGAGGCTGAAACCGTTAATAATCCTTCGGCTTTGGATTCCACCCTCACTAAATTGACCCTGACCCTAGACACGCCTGAATCATTACTTATTAAACAAGGAGATCCAATTGTCAAGGATCAGATATTAGTCGATCGATCTGCAGCTCGCCAGAGTCTTGAGGCTCGTCGCCAAAAGGTGCAAGAACAACTAGTGCTGTTTACAGGGACAATTGAGGTGCCGATTGCCCCTGTGAATACGGAGGCATTGGTTGCTCGGGTGAGTCAAGCCAAAGAGCAGGTCCGTCTTCAGGAAGCTCAACTGCAAAAGCACTATGCAAACTCTCCCTACACTGAGGCTGCTCGTCAAGAATTATCTCTGCCTACAGAAGAAGCTAAGATCCGGCAGTTAAAGGGTGAGATTGCGAATGCTCAAAATCAGTTGAACCAAGCCACTAAACAGCTCAATTCAGTGCAAGCTGTTCAGCAATCACAACAGCAAGTTGAAACAGATTCCTCTAACAAAAAAGCGCAACTCACTAAAGAACTCAAAACCATTGAGGCCCAATTGCTGTCTGTTCAAGATACTCTGTCTCCTCATGATGGGATTGTTCAAGGAATCGAGTGGCTCAAAAAGGGGAAAAAGGGCTATCGTGCGGAGTTAGCACTGGATGTACATTCTAGTCCCGATCCAATTCCAGCGTTATCATCTTCTCCAAACGATC
>CALDHF010000426.1 GCA_937941595.1 uncultured Acaryochloris sp.
ACACTTAGAAGTTCTTGTTCAAGATCCCTTAAGTATCCTGGGCAAAATCAAAAATGCGGGCGAGATTTTACTGGGTCCCTATACGCCTATTCCCACGGCCAACTACTGTATTGGCGTTAACGCTATTCTGCCCACGGGCGGGTTTGCGCGTTCTTACTCAGCAGTGTCTGTATATGATTTCCTGAAGCGAACAGGCATTGGTTACCTGACCCAAGAAGGATTTGCCCGGTTGGGTCATACCGCTCAAACCCTAGCAGAGCATGAAGACTTCCCTGCCCATGCCATGGCCATTCGCGAGCGCAAGAATCTGCTTCCTTAAGGGGGCAGTTCACTGAGGATAACTGTGTCAGATCAACTCCTGTATCAGATTCAGACACTACAGTTTTCTGACCAGGCAGCAGCGAATGCTCTGCTCAAAGACTTTGTGAATGCCAACTTCCCTTTCAATGTCGAACAGGTGCAGGTGCGGCCTTCGGCAGTGTCTCTCAATTCCATCAATGGTTTTTTGCATACCGTTGATGGAGACAAGCTATTTTTCAAAACCCACGTTGAACCCCAAAGTCTTATTCATGAGTATTACAACTCTGCAATCATGGCAGAAGCTGGATACCCAATCATTCAGCCCATTTTCAGCTCCACGGAATGGGGGAAGCAACTGCTGGTGTATGAGTTTTTTGCTTTTCCGTCGTTGTTTGATGTCTCTCGTCAGATTGAAACTGGGCAGCGAGATGGAGCAGAAGGCATCTTAGCCCTGCAAGAAAAAGCGGATCAAGACTTGTGGAAGATTTATCAGCAAACCCTTGCACCTCTATCGACGAAGGATCATGCCCAGGTCCCCATTCACCAGTTATTTGTCCATCGCTTAGTGGGTGGACGCTATCACGAGTTTTACGCAGGCAAAGCGGTTCATCTACCAGGGCAAACCCTTAACTTTGATCAACTCGCCCAGCTCACCTGGAAAATTAACGGGATTATCTATCAAGACACCTTGGCAGATTTGGTTCGAATTGCTAGCCAGCAGCTTGATCCAGCCCGACACAAGACACCTTCAGTAGTGGGCCACGGAGATGCTCATAATGGCAATGTGTTTGTCGATGAAGCGACTGAAACTCTGATTTATTTTGATCCAGCCTTTGCAGGACGTCATTCTCCCTTTCTTGATCTAACGAAGCCCATCTTCCATAATGTGTTCGCGATTTGGCTGTATTTCCCCCAAGAAATTGCCAAGGAACTCTCCATTCAGATGGAGATATCTGGAGACCGCATTCAAGTGGATCACGACTTTAAACCCTCAGCATTACGCCTAGGCTTTTTGGAGTCAAAGCTGAGGCATGTTTTGCAGCCGTTGATTTCGCATTTACAGACTACTCAGCAATTACCGGAAACTTGGCGACAGGAATTGAAGCTAGCATTATTCTGCTGCCCTTTTTTAACCATGAATCTCTGTGATGCGTTGCGCTTCCCACCTGAAATTACATTGCTAGGATTATCCCTAGCTGTAGAGATGGGCAGTTCAAGTACCACTCAACAACAAAGCATTTTAGATACTGCCCTTGAGAAACTGAAGGTATAAAAGCTGAGTTTGCATTCAGTTCAATCTCAGTCAACTTGTCTGCCTCCTCGCATGATGGAGACAATGTTACCAATGATTCGTCCTCTTCAACTGCGCTGCAAACGTGGCATTCTCCGCATAACTACTGAAGAGGATATAGAATTATTTTAACCTCAGGTCGAGCTAAGACCATTTTTTTGGCCTCAATTTGGGTTAAGGCCATTTTTAAAGCGCTTTTACGGAGATTACAGGTTTCAGCTGATCCCGAACTGAGGTTATTTTACGAGTAACAAAGATCATTTAGCACCTTTTGAACCCCTCAAACTATCTGAGTGTTACACCACGGAGTATTGGCGCTTGCAAATTGCAGAACGACCAAACGCTTTTTTCTCAGAATGTGTCATGAAGCTATTCCTGTTTGATTCTCAACACAATTGACACTATCAATTTTTCAAATATTATCCTTGGGGCATTTCAATCTTGTACGTTGGGCTTTAGCATTGCCACTCAATACCAAGCTCAAGACTATATGACTGAAGCACTAACGGTTGTCTGCTCATATCTATTCTCTGAACTGAATTTGCATCGGATCATGGCAGCATATCTTCCCTATAATCAACGAAGCTGTAGATTATAGGGAAGATTGGGGTTTTAAATTGAAGAGTATGTTCCTCAGTACCTCTGCATTAACGAGATTTGGCAAGACTATGTATTAACCAGTCTCCTTAATAAGGAATTTTAGGATTATTTCAGATATCCTATAGATGTCCTCGAAATCGACATGGGCACTATATGGATAGCTATTGTCATGGAATAGGTCGACGGGGGCAAAGGCCCCTTTTTTTTTGAAAAATAGATATTCAGTATAATCACCAATATTGTTCTTTGATTGTTAATAATCTGAAATCATCTTTTTAAGTCGTATTCTATTTCTAAAGAATTTGATACTTGTTATATCTCTGAGAAAACTAGACTATAGATAGCTCATTATCATTAGTAAAGTATCAAAATCTATCAAGCCCATTTTTTTGATCTTTCCCTAGGATGACTATGGTGCCTATCATTAGATAGTTAAAGTTGACGAGATAACAATCAGTGATAATAATTTTGATTTACGTCTATTTACAAAATAAATAAGAAATTGTGT
>CALDHF010000427.1 GCA_937941595.1 uncultured Acaryochloris sp.
GATGCCGATGAAGACGCTCAAGCCCAGTTCTCTACATTTGTCTCCAAAGGGCGTTTGGGACCGTCTCAGATTAAAGGTGATAGCGCAACCGTCAGTCTTAAAGGTGAGAACGGCCAAGACGATGGCAAAGTCTTTCTGGTCAAGAAGAAAGGGCGATGGTACATGGTAGGCAGCGAGTAACAAAAAAGCGACCGTACTAGGAGTAAAGTCACTTGTGACGGATGACTCTTCCCTTCTGGACACCAGCTCTAAACTCTAGAGCTGGGTCGTTTTTTGAAGGTAGATTCTATTCGTCAGGTTCTATCGTGCTGGTCAGACTATGCATCTTCAACGTTTCACAATAAAATTCTGCATGCTCAAACTCACAGGTAATCACAAGGGCAATGCCATTGGTATGGGCTTCCATCATGACGCTGACAGCTTGGGGTTGTGTCAAATTTGGGATCGTTTGCAACAACACCTGCACAACATGCTCCATGGGGATGGCATCATCATTGTGGAGCAATACACGGTACTTTGGTGCCAGTTTGCGGCTTGTAGAGCGCTTTTCAACAGTTTCAACAGACATTTCTTTTTGCCAACTTCAACTTAAAAAACAACAGAAACAGACCTAAACCAACGTTTACATCGACAACGCTTGTGTTCGATGGGCCTATCTAATTCAGCAATTTGCCATTGACTTGTTATTTTAACGCTGAAATCCAGGGGTGCAACCCTAGGGTAAGCAACTTCTCAACAAGTCCTTGCGGTATGAGACCTGATCGCCCCCCTCACCGTCAACGTTAACCGGGTTGTCCCCCACCATAATGATGCCCAAGACTCACCATTCTTTGGAGTCAGTTGGAGCAGGAGTGTAAAGAGGCAAGTTATAATTTCTGCGAAGCCATACTAGCGATTTTATCCCATGACCAACCCCCTAATTCGTGCATTTTTCTTGGGCAGAGCAACTGCCGAAGTGTTGTATGAAGAGCTAGAACATCAATTGACGAATACCCTCAGTAATGTGGGCAAATTTGATGCTGAACAACGGGAAAAAATTCGCCACTTTACCGACCAAGTCATGGAAAGAGCGGATTCAGAAGCTGCTCGAAACCCTCAAAGTTATGCATCGACATCCGGCTTTCCGAATGCCGCCGCCAATGACCTCCAAGAAACCATTGACGAACTGCGGGCAGAAATAGCCCAACTTCGCTCAGCCCTGCAAAATTATCGCAGCCATTCTGGTTAGTGCTTGTGTCAGTTTCACTCACGGAGTTACCCCCCTCACCACAAAATCGCAAAGCCTATCGTTGGAATCGGGAAAATTATTCTCATCGTCGCCGCTTTCTGGACATATGGGCCTTTGTTTTGCAACTTCTCACCTCTCGTTGGTGGATGGCCAAAACTTGGAGCTATAAGGGAGGCGTAACCGAAGCCAAACGGGCAGACAGACGCAGAAAACAAGCCATATGGATCCGGGAAACTCTATTAGACCTTGGTCCCACCTTCATCAAGGTGGGACAGTTGTTTTCGACCCGTGCAGATCTATTCCCAGCAGAATATGTTGAGGAATTGGCAAAACTCCAAGATAGAGTGCCAGCGTTTAGCTACGAATTAGTAGAACGGATTATTGAGCAAGATTTTGGCAGAACTATACCCGAATTGTTTTGTAGCTTTGATCCCATTCCCCTAGCTGCGGCCAGTTTAGGGCAGGTTCACCGGGCCCAACTACAGTCAGGAGAGGAGGTCGTTGCCAAAATTCAAAGACCTGGTCTCAAACAGCTCTTCGATATCGATCTCAGAATTTTGAAAGGCATTGCCCATTACTTTCAAAATCACCCCAAGTGGGGACCCGGCCGAGATTGGTTAGGAATCTATGAAGAATGCTGCAAAATCCTGTACGAAGAGATCGATTACCTGAATGAAGGCCGCAATGCCGATCAGTTTCGCCGTAACTTTCGGGACCAAGATTGGGTATATGTGCCCCGGGTCTTCTGGCGATATGCCACCCCTCGGGTCCTAACGTTGGAGTATGTCCCCGGCATCAAAATCAGCAATTATGACGCCATTGATGCAGCCAATATTGATCGCAAAAATATTGCTCAGCTCAGTGCGAAGGCTTATCTGTACCAGTTATTAACGGATGGTTTTTTCCACGCCGATCCACATCCCGGTAATTTAGCGGTTAGCTCTGACGGTCAGTTGATTTTTTACGACTTTGGGATGATGGGCCGGATTACACCCGTGACTCGAGAAAAACTCCTGACCACGTTTTTCGGATTTGCCCAGAAGGATGCCAATAGAGTCATTGCATCCTTAATCGATCTGGGAGCGCTACTCCCCGTGGAAGATATGGGGCCCATTCGTCGATCGATCCAATATATGTTGGACAATTTTATGGGTCAGCCGTTTGATAAACAATCCGTCGCCCAAATTGGTGATGATCTGTTCGAAATTGCTTATGACCAGCCCTTTCGATTTCCAGCAACATTTACCTTTGTGATGCGGGCTTTTTCGACCTTAGAAGGGGTTGGTCGCGGCCTAGACCCTACATTCAACTTTATGGAGGTTGCAGAACCCTTTGCAGCAGAACTTATGACAAATGGTGGTTTTTCAAATAATCAGGGTGGCGATCTCTTCGGTGAGTTAAGCCGTCAAGCAGCTCAAGTCGGAAATACCGCCTTTGGTTTACCCCGACGAGTAGAAGATACCCTCGATAAGTTAGAACAGGGTGATTTGCGGCTGCGAGTCCGCTCAACAGAAACGGATCGGATTTTGCGTCGGCTCAATTTGACTCACATGAGCACAAATTATGCCCTACTCATTGGGGCATTCACCCTATCCGCAACCATTTTATTGGTGAATAAGTACGTGTGGCTAGCCGCGGTCTCTGCTTTCGTCGCAGCCCTAGCCACGATAGTTTTCTTGCGCCTTTTGTTACGGATGAAGCGCTATGACAATTTCGAACGAATGTTGTAGCATATTCAGGTCGAAAGCGGAAGAACCTTCGACTTTTAGCTACACTATGTGAATTGCTAAGCCCTTGTATAATTTTCTTGGTTGCAGGTAATGGTGATCGCTTTAGAGGAACATTGAATCGTTGATATTAATATGAAACGTCTGTTTGCAGGCCTTAGTGATCAAGGATTAGTCCGAAAAGCAAATCAGGACTCTTATCACATTGATGAACAAGAAGGCCGATTTTTTATTGTGGCGGATGGGATGGGGGGCCATGCTGGTGGCGAGGAGGCAAGTCGGATTGCCACCGAGACTATCCGAGAGTTTTTGACGGAAAATTGGCAAGCTTCCCTGCAACCCCGCGATCTACTAGAAAAAGCCCTCCTCAAGGCTAATCGAGATATTATTCAGAACCAAAAAGACTTCCCAGAACGGGCTGACATGGGCACAACTGTTGTGGTGGTCATCTTCCCAGAAGAGGGCCAGCCTTGGTGCGCTCATATTGGAGATTCGCGGCTCTATCGATGGCGAGACGCTACCCTCGATCAGATCACTGAAGATCATACTTGGATTTCCCAAGCCGTAAAATCGGGTTTACTAACAACAGATCAAGCCCGTCGTCATCCTTGGCGTCATGTGTTGGCCCAATGCCTGGGCAGAGAAGAACTTGAAGAAATTGGCCTGCAGGCCCTAGAGCTACAGGAAGGAGATCAGTTACTGCTGTGTAGTGATGGCTTAACGGAAGAACTGGCAGATGACAAAATTGCGGCCTTGTTCCAACAGAACCAAGACTGTGAGACGGTCACTAGCACCTTAGTAGAAGCGGCTAAAGAAGAGGGAGGACAAGATAACATCACCGTCGTCCTCGTCTCTCTAGGAAGCAGAGAAGGTGAGAAAAGTGCTAACTGGACAGATGACGATCCAACAGGTGATCTGAATGCGTAGGTGATTTGAATGCCCAGGGGCTACCGACTCGTGTGGATGCCGCGCTGTCGCAATTGTTGAATAAAAAAGTCTTCTAAGGATTGCCGCGTCATTTTCATTTCAGTCAACGTGCCACCCATCTGGTTCAGTTGTGTCAGGAATTTTTGGGGATCGCCTTGCAGTTGACCATGCCATTGCTCCGCTTGGATATCAACATCGGTGAGCTGCTCAGAGAGAGTTGGAGGATGGCCGCCCCGTCCTCTCACCTGATAGGTCTGGGTTTCTGTACCGCCTAATAACTGATCGAGGGTGCCCTCACAGATCAATTCGCCTTGGGCTAGGATAGCGACGCGATCGCAAATAATTTCAACATCTGACAATACATGGCTATTGAAGAACACGGTTTTACCCTGCTCCTTCAAAGATAAGATGATCTCCCGCATCTGATACCGTCCCATGGGGTCTAGACCCGACATAGGTTCATCCAAAAATACGAGCTTAGGATCGTTAATCAGGGCTTGGGCCATGCCGACCCGTTGCAACATGCCCTTGGAGTAGCGCCGCATCTGCTTTTTCTTAGCCGTTTTCCGATCCAACCCCACCATATCTAGCAGTTCCGGAATCCGACGTTTTTGGACTTTGGCCGGGATCTGAAAAATTCCGGCGGCATACTTTAGAAATTCCCACCCGGTTAAATAGTCATAGAAATAGGCATTTTCAGGGAGATACCCAATTTGCTCTTTTGCTGACCGATCTCCCAACGGCTTTCCTAGCAAAAATCCTCTACCCGCAGAGGGCTTGGCAATCCCTAACAAGATTTTCAACAACGTGGTTTTACCCGCACCGTTGGGCCCCAATAGGCCAAAGGTCTCTCCAGGCATTACCTGAACCGAACATTGCTGTAAGGATGTGACGGTCTTATTCAGCCAAAACCCAGTTCGATAGGTTTTGCGGAGACTAAAGGTTTGAATGATGGGTTGTGGCGCAAGTTGCTCAGAGGATTGAGCATTATTCATTGATGGCATGACGTCATGTTCAGAACTCATAGCTTTCGAGAAGGGAGAAAAAACTTAACTTCGCAATCAAACTCAAATCAACAATATAGATCCTCCTTCTAGCTTTCCCTAGTTTCAAGTCACTCTTAAACCCCAGGCGCTGCTAAAACCTACGCAGCAGCATAAACAGCCAAAATCACTCTTGACAGGCCCTAGGATAGCCATCACCTCAGGAGAACAACAAGATAACGGACTGTAATGCCCCAATGACCATCCCTAAAACCCCTCCTAAAATCACAATGGCTTGTAACTCGGTTTTGACAATGCCTTGAATAGCCGTTTCTAAATCTTCGGGGTCTGTGCGTTTAACTCGATCAATAATGACCTGATCCAGATTTAAGATCGGCAAGGCATTGGTGACAATCATCTCCAGATCTCGCTCTAGATAGCGCTCTAAAATCAGGGCTAAGTCTTCGCTAATATCCTTGAGAGACATAGCAACCACATCTGAGGTGCGGAGACGGTTGACAATCAGGGTTGCAGACTCGTCCCAATCGACAGACGTTCCTAAATTTTGCAATACAGAAATTCCTTTGTTTTGGGTATATCCCCGCACACTTTCCCGAAATTGCTGACGCAGTTGACGCACAGTGCGTACGGGCAGATTCTGTAACGACAAGCTAGCCAGCCATTCGACAAAGCGTTGACGGATGCCCAAAGACAGTAACAGGTCGGCAAGGATGGCATTGCAGGCCAGTTTCTCTTCAATACAAAAGGTACGGAATCGCACTAGGCCACTTTGAATACCCAGGACGTTAACAACCAGCCAATAGGTGCCACTGGTTTTGGACCGCAAATCTTGATCCAAGACTGCAATATTTCGATCCGTCAAAAAATCAATCAGGAGTAACCGCAGACTATCTGGCGGCACAACCAC